>NZ_JBHHJU010000014.1:0-142531 GCF_042136325.1 Neobacillus sp. KR4-4 | reverse complement strand
GGCTCCCCGAACCGCCCGCGGAAAGCGAAGCCGCCTGGAACGGAAATCAACAGACTAGTTTAATGTAGCCAAACAAAAAAGACTGTCGATTTAAAACCCGAAATCCTTCGGATTTGTCGACAGTCTGAAGCAGGAACCCTTGTAGGGTTTCCTGCTTCATTTTTAAAGATTTACTTTTACATATTTTGCTACATAGATTTGTCCTTTTTGCTTGTAGTTTAGGAGAAATCCGGCAGGTACACAGTTGGACGTGATGGGTAATCCCACATCCGCGACAAGCCTATTTCCTTCTACTTTCCAGTTTACGGATTGATAGAGCGGGAATCGATGGTGATAATAAGTATTTTTACAAATATTGGCTGCCTTCCATTTTTGACCTCTCCCGGAAATTTGAATGGTTTTATTAGTTGCGGTAATTTTGAAATCACGTTCTATGGTGTGGACGGGGTTGTCGATGTCCATCTCCTCGTAAGCCTGCCTTCCATTTGTAGTTTCTACTCGCTGGAGAATGTGTGCTTCCTTCTGTACTACCCATGTCCCTGTGCCAAGAGTTATTATTACGACGACTTCTTTTATTCCATCATTATTGAGATCTATTACATGTAGTTCGGGAGTCCGTGATTCACTCATTGCCACTTCCCATCCGAATGTTTCTACCACTTCTTTCCCTATTTTGACTCGAAAATCAATATACAGTTCTTCTTTTGGATTAGGAGTAGCATATAAATAAACCTTTTCCTTCTCATTTGCTACGACGAGAGTTTGTCTCGGTTCGGTTGGTACCTCAGCAGATACTATATTTGATGCGATAAATATCATACAAGCTAGGATAGCCAGGATTCTTTTCAATGCTTGCCCTTCTTTCCATTCTTGTTGTAAAGTTTGTGGCATAGCTAAAAACATACTGTGAAATGCTTCCAAATTAATTTATTTTATTATGTGATTTTGAAGTGGAACTAGCTTGGTTTCCTTGATGCCTTCTAGCACTAGGCTTGCTATTTTCTGGGCACCGGTCTCCTTAAAATGTGTGTTGTCCTGAACACCATTTGGATAGTTCTTGTTCTCCCCAGGTTTTAGCCAAAGAAAAACATCCTTCGTCCTATCGGGTCCAAGCTCTTGAAACAATTCCTTGCTATTGGCAGTAAGGTCAATCACAGGTACATGTTCCTCCAAACCAAGTTCCTTCATAGCTGTTGGATACTCACCATGTGAATTACGTGCACTGCCTTCTTTGGTAAAGCTCCTTCGTTCAACGGGTGTAACAAGGACAGGAATAGCTTGTTTGGCACGCGCACCGTCAATAAATTGTTTTAAATAGCTTTTATATGTAGAGTACGGTTCAGTATAACGGCTCGGATCGTTTATTTTTTCGTCATTATGTCCAAATTGAATAAAAAGGTAATCCCCTTTCTTAATTTGCTTCAAGATGGATACGAGTCTCCTTTCAGCAATAAAACTTTTTGAACTCCTTCCTGGTATAGCAGCATTTTTCACCACAATGGTATCATCGAAATAGCGTTGAATAAATTGTCCCCAACCCGCTCGAGGTGCATACGAACTTGAATATTCAGAAACAGTTGAGTCTCCCGCTAGATATACTGTTATACGTTTTTTGTGGGGGTATTCGTTATTGGCCATTTTGGCAAAGCTATTTATTGATATTAATCCAAAAACTAGTAATAGCAAGGTTGCCATTACTATTTTCCAATTAACTTTTTTTCGCATACCACCACTCCTTGATGTTAACCTCTAGGTATATTATATCGGTGATTATGGACCAATTATGCATTATTGGTGACATTAATCGTTCGAGTGCCCCTATGTCAGGGAAAAAAATATTGGCGACCAAACCCATCAAAATGAAGGGGTCCAGTCGCCAATTGAGATGGATCCATTTCTCTGTATCCTTAGAACCTATTTCAGTTTGATACTATGTCTAAATTGATCATAATCCGTTTTAATAAAATGAAAGGCGGAAGCGTTTCCGCCGTGATCGGGGTGGGTTATTTTTAATAATTTTTTATACCTTGTTAAGACCTCTTTATCGCTCGCCATTTTTGAAAGTCCCAATTTTTGACGATAATCAATGGTGTGAGAAGGAGAAGGTGTATGGACTTTTTCTTCAAATTCAGGGTCTTTTTGTTTTCCTTTAAATAGTTCACCTTTTATTTTTAGCAGTTCATTCGTCAAATCAATATTCTCTTTTAGCAATTTCTTAGTTTCCATTTGAAATTCACTTTTCTCTTTTTCCAGTTTCATCAAATCTTTTTTTAAGATGTCTATTTGCTGGATTAATCTAGCTATTGAGGTTTGATGGAGATGTTCGATTCCTTTTATATGTTCATCCTGTGCCTTTAATTTTACTTTTAATTGACGGATCATCATATCCAAATCGGAAGGACGATTAGTTAACGGTTTTGATGCTGATTCTTTAAGCGGATAGGTAGGTTTCTGTATTCCACTGCCCACTTTTTCAATCTGTCCTTCACGCAGCATTCGACGAACGATTTGAACAGCTGTGCTATCGGCAACCCCTGCGTCCTTTAATAGATGAAAGGCTTGATCTGTATTGTTAAGTATGTACCCCGTATCCTGTCCTGAGCCCTTATAGGTAATCTTTCTTTCTCGAAACCAACGTCTAACGGTTTGAATACTATTATCTTCAGTGACTCCTGCTTCTATTAACAACTCGAAAGCTTGATCTGTGTTCAAAATGTTCCCCTTCATTCCCACTTTTTATCATTATTTTATATGAGGAAATTTATAATGTGAATGGATAAAAGAGACTATCATTTTCGACAAAGACCACTATCAATGGTCACGATTTACTATATAATTTAATAAATGCTTTAAAAAAGAAATATTGCGCGGTATCTCCTGCAATGATTCCATCGCCTGACAGTAATGTTCCCACATTTCTTTTCTAGCCCCTTCAGAACCTAGAATAGACACAAAAGTCGAGTTATTGTTTTCTGCATCCTTACCAATGGGTTTTCCTAATAAATTCGTATCCCCTTCAACATCAAGCAGATCATCCTTAATCTGGAATGCTATCCCGGCATGATGCGCGAATTTTTTTAAAGCGGCTATTTCGGACTCCTGCACTCGGGCAAGTATAGCAGGCATGATCAACGATGCTTCGAATGCTAAACCCGTTTTATAAAAGCACATTGTATTCAATTGTTCCAACGTCAATTGTTTCCCTTTAGAATTCAAGTCCATCGCTTGACCCATACACATAACTGCCGTCATCTCTGCCGAATAGTGGATTAATTGAAGGACAATGTTTGAATCAAATTGGTCAAGAGATGCTTGTTCTTCAATAGCTTTCTGAGTCAGGAAGAGGCCCGTTAACTCCGCGATCGAAACGTTAAATACCTGATGGAGAGTTGCGCGCCCTCTACGGGTAGAGGCATTATCCTGGGATGGTAAATCATCGAAGATTAAGGAAGCCGTATGCATATATTCTAATGATTTCAAAAGCGGCACGATGGCAGACCTATTTAATCCATATTCGTTTACTCCCATAACCCAAGTCATGATGGGCCTTAATCGCTTTCCATCCCCTTCTAGACTGTAATTGGCAGCATCAATTAGTGGCTCAACGTCCTTAGTTTTATGGATTTTCAAGAATTGATTGATCTCACTGCGAATGGATTCAACCGTATCTTTAAAAATTTCCTGCTCATTTCGTTGATTCCTCAGCGTTATTATCATATGGTCTCGGAGTAGTTTATCAAAGAAATCAACATCATCCGCTTTACGCACCATTTTTTGAATGACACGATTAAATGCAGGATTCCCAGCAGCAAAAAGCTGCATCACTTCTTTATATTTATCTCTGCCCATACGTTCTTTATAGCGCTTAAGGCCGTTTATTGCCCGATCGAGAATCACCTCACAGGCCTTGCTATCTGAATGATACACCTCATGGATCAAGTTGGAAATAACAGTCCAGTATACTTCAAAGGGATTTATCAAATCGGCACGTTGATCATGATATTTTAAATAATAGGTATAGGGTGTTACCCTGCCATCTTTCAAGTCTTCATACATATCAGCAAAATCATCCGCAAGCTGGTTGTAAATACCGTAAAAAAAGGTGCGATTATCAATGCCTTCATCTTCTGGAGCATTAATGACCGAGCGAACAATCAATCGAGATGAAGAGGATTTTAAAATGACTGGTATATATAATTCTTCATTTGTATAAGTTGGATTGGATAAATCCTTTATACGGTCTACTTCCTGAGAATGAAAAAACACGTAGGCCAGCTCGAAAAACTTCTGTCTAGTTTCTAGTCGCAGACTAGATGTTATGTACTCAAAGGCATCCCGAAGTTCGGAATGAATAAATCGGATCAGATTCACATTTTTTCCTGTCCAATTACCTAATTTAGGAACGATTCCTGTAATGAGACTGGTGCGTATCAAATTGGAATACTGTTTTTCCTCTTCTATAGATAAGATTCCTGCATCAAGAAGGTCGTCAATAAAGGGATAGGTCAAACCATAGGAATATCCTAGTCTAATTGCATCAGCAAGTTTCTGTGAGCGCTCTTCAGCTGATAACTCATCCCCCATTTCTTCCATTTCATTCATGAATACCCCAGCGATGATTTTAATGAGCTTGCGCTGAGCATTTTCAGCATCCATCCCGTTTGGAATATTAGCAGAGACAGTCTTGAGTTTGTTAAATACCCAAATCAGTGTGGATTCAATGCCCTCCTTTTGGGCCATACGGTATAATCCCGCCATACTAAACATCTCATTATTTGTCTTTCGTTCTGGAGAACCTGAATGAATCAGTTGATTTTTCAAGTTGTCAACAACACGTTTGACTCTTGTCTGTGTCTCTGGAGAATCAAGGGCCTTTCCTAAATCGCGCATGAAAATATAAGAAATGCTCCGATCTAAGTAATTATCTAATTTACCAGTGTAATTTAGCCATTGGATATAATTGTGATAAGTTCGAGAATCAGGTTTTCCCTTGCCACGAGATATGAAGGATAATATAGAGTGATGGATATGGTTACGTTTCCAGGATTGAATATCTTTTGTGATCGTCTGAACATAGCTTTTTTCTACAACCTGTTTATAAAGTGAATGAAAATAATGAGCAGCTTTCTGCTCACCAATCTGATAGCTTAAATTTGGTTTTTTTATTAACTCCTTATTCATACATTTCATTACCCTCTTCTTAAGGTTGTTTTATTCTAATTAACTATCAAACTATTCTAATTATATTTAATGTTATTGAGTTTAACAATATAGTTATTAAATAACGAGACCGTTTAAATAATAAACGGTCTTTAAAAAGTTAAAATAAAATTGTCGATAAAAATACAACTGTGGTTACTGTAATCGCGCTAAGTAAAGTAGATAACAATACAACTTGTGCAGCGTATTCTGGATGATTTCCATATTCTAATGCGAACAAAGCACTATTTCTTGATGTTGGAAACGAGCTTGCAATAAACAACGCCTGTGCTGTAGTTCCATCCAGTTTTAAAGTTAAAATAATAATAAATGCAATGGCTGGAGATAAGATTAAACGACCAAATATACTTAAAAACAGCGGTAAAGAAAAACGACTGATTTTTATATTAGCACTTTGTGCCCCTAATGTAATTAGCGCCACTGCCAAAAATGCATTGGAGGTATTGTTTATTGGAGTCCATAGAAAAGTTGGGACGTCGATATGATACATATGGAGGAACAATCCTAATAAAAAGGCATATATGACAGGGTTTTTTAGAAACTCCTTCATTGCATTTAATCCATTTTGATCAACGGAAACAGAATTCAGTAATCCATATGTGTAGGTAAGCAAATTTTGAAATATCATGACAACAATTTGTATGGATGCACCCAAAGGGTTATGTTGAAAAATGAGCTGACTAACAGGTAAACCAAAGTTTCCAGAATTATTTAGGACGACACTATTTTTAAAAGTGGAAGACAGTCCGTTATCAAATCTTGCCACTTTAGATATTAGACTACTTATAATCATTAAGCATGAACATTGTATTACTAAAAAGCCAAGAATATGCAAAAGTGTTTCCCCGCCAACATTATTTTGATAAATATTGACAAAACTGACACAAGGCATGAGAAAGTATGTATTTAGCTTTGATAAAGTGTTCATATCAAACTTAAATTTCCGATGGAGAAAGATACCAGCTCCTATTAAGGCAAATACAGGCAAAATGACATTTAATACAATAAGTAAGAATACTTCCATAAAACTCTCCTTTATTCTACTCCCTTAAAATCAAATTTAGTCCAAAAACTCTTATATGAGTCTTTGGACCATGATCTAACTTTTAGATTGGAATAATTGACAATAGAACCGCAACTAAAATCATCACCGCAGTTGATCCGCATGCCCATTTTAGAAATGTGCGCTGAAGATCGCCGAAATCTTCTCCAACCATACCAACTAATAAATAAGTGGACGGTACTAATGGGCTTAATAAATGAACCGGTAATCCTAATAGTGATGCTCTTCCAATCATTGCTGGATCAATTCCATACACACTTGCCGCTTTAGCAAGCAATGGTAAAACTCCATAATAAAAGGCATCATTGGACATAAAAAATGTAAATGGAGCACTAGCTATTGCTGTAATGAGGGCAAAATGGGAGCCCAAAACATCAGGAATATGAGTAATCATCGAATGTGCCATGGCATCCACCATTTTCGTCCCTGAAAGAATACCCGTAAAAATCCCTGCAGCAAATACCATGGAAACAACAGATAATGCATTATCCGCGTAGTGCATGATTCGTTCTTTTTGTTCATTTATATTTGGATAATTAAGCGTAATCGCAATGGCAAAACCTATCATAAACAATACGGTAGAAGGCAGTAATTCTTGGATTAAAGCAACTAAAAGTAGAATAGTTAATAGATAGTTTACAAGAATTAGTTTTGGACGTTTTAGATAAGCATCCTCAGAAGTAGCTGCCATCATTGACATCGTGCTATAATCTATTTCTGCAACTCCTACACGTTTGCGCTCTTTTCTACCAAGGCAATAAGCCATAAATAATACAAACAACACGCCGCCTATCATGCTTGGGATTACCGGTGTAAAGATATCCCCCATCTCAAGATGAAGTGCTGTCATTGCTCTAGCAGTTGGTCCTCCCCATGGAAGAAGGTTCATCACACCTGAAGAAGATACAGCAATTCCTGCCAGGACCAGAGGTCTCATGCCAATACGTTTATACAAAGGAAGCATTGCTGAAATGGTAATCATATATGTAGTCGTTCCATCACCATCAAGGGAAATTAATAACGCAAGGACAGCTGTTCCAATCGCTATTTTTACAGGATCCCCTTTTACGACTTTCAAGATTGTCGAGATGATCGGATCAAATACACCTGCATCTATCAAAATTCCAAAAAAGAGAATGGCAAAAAGAATCATGATTCCTGTTGGTGCTACGCTTCTTATCCCCTCAAGCGCCATTGGTCCTAATTCTTTTCCAAATCCACCTATTAATGCAAATACAACCGGCACCACCATTAAAGCGATCATAGCTGATAGACGTTTTGTCATAATAAGTATCATAAAAATAAAAATCATTAAAAATCCTAAAGTTGCCAGCATCATCTTCACCCCTTTTGTTAGTAAATTAATAATAATCTAAATATTCTAAGGTGAAAACGTTTCCAAAATAAAGTTATTATCGTACATTATTCTATATTTAGTTCATTTTGTTCACAGCTATCTTAACACGCAAAAAGGATGCCAATTAGCATCCTCACTTAACAGAATAATATTTTCTCTCTGGCCTCCCGACAATTCCATACACCACTTCCGCTTTTGCCTCTTTTATAGAGGAAAGATATTCAAGATATCTCCGTGCTGTAATTCGAGATGCACCAATTTCCTTTCCCACTTCTTCAGCAGAAAGACCCTGGTTTTTCAATTGAAGAGTGTTTTTCACCTTTTCAAGGGTAATTTCATCAATTCCTTTAGGTAATCCAGTACCCTTCCCCAACTTTTCAGTCGTATTTTTACCGAACAGAAGGTCAACATAATTCTGGTCAACCTCTTGGCCTGACGATAGAATAGAGTGTTTTTTAATAAATTCTAAGACCACTTCTTCAAATCTTTCTCTATTTACAGGTTTAATTAAATAATTTTCTACTCCGTAGCTTAAAGCTTTTTCGAGGAAAATCTTATCAGTCGCAGCTGTGACCATAATAATGCTTATCTTTGGGAAACGCTCTCGAATGATGGGAAGCAAATCAGACCCTAGCATATCTGGCATATAGACATCAAGAATATATAAGTCGGGGATTTTCTCCTTTAGCAGGTCTAGAGTTTGCTCACCATTTAATGACTTTCCCACAACCTCGATTTCCTTAAACTTATTTAAAAATTTTTCATGGATATCGGCTATTCGGAAATCATCTTCTGCAATCGCTACTTTTATCCTATTCAAGTTTTTCACTCCTCTCAATTTCCTTCGGCAGGTATACGGTAAAAATAGTTCCACTTTCCTTGGTACTCTGCACCTCAATCATACCATTCATTTCCAACACAGCATCCTCTGCATTGGATAGGCCAAATCCCCTCGGCTCAGACCCTTCTTTAGATGTAAACCCTCTTGAAAAAAGGAGTGGAATTTCCACATCAGTTATTCCTTTCCCATTATCCGAAATCTCAAATATGATATCACTGCCAATATCTGTAGCGAAGAATTTTACCGTGGGAGAATCCACACCATAAACAGCTTCAAAGGCATTGTCAATTAGGTTTCCAAGAATTACAATTAAGTTCGAAAGTTTAAAATGGGATGGCAATTCCTTTAAAAAGCTATCAGAAATGATCTCAAACTTTATTTTCTTTTCAGAAGCCTTACCCAATTTTCCTAACAGAATAGCTTGGACTTTCGTGTCTTTGATATGGTTAAAAACAATAGAATTCTGAAATTGCAACACCTGTGTTTCAGATTGGAGCATTTCAATGGCCTGTTCGGTTTCTCCTAGCTGCAGCAGTCCTAATAACACATATAACTTATTGGTATATTCATGTGTTTGCGCACGAAGATCTTCCGAATAGCTATTTACTTCTGATAGGGTGTTTAACATTTGCTCAATTTCTGTTTTATCACGAAAAGAAGCAACCACTCCACTTACGCCAGACTCTTCAAAGAGTGGAGTACAGTTGACAATAACAGTTTTATCTTTCCAGACCATTTCTTTATCAACTTGTGGGTTTCCTGATTTTAAAACTTCATATAAATAATCAGAAGGAAACAGGCCATCTACTTTTATATGACGGACTGACCCGTTTATTTGTAATAGTCTTTTAGCAGGCTGATTCATCATCGTGATGAATCCCTCTTTATTAATAGCTAAAATCCCTTCTTTCACTCCATGAAGTACAGCATTCTTTTCTTTATATAGTGCAGCAATTTCAAAAGGTTCTAGCCCCATGGTATCTTTGCGAATATTTTTTCCCAGAAGGATACTTCCAAAAAGAGAAACCAAAAATGCGAAAAGAGATACAAGAAGTACCTTGTTAAGATTATTTATAATTTGCTGATGGACATCTTCAAGCAAAAAACCTACAGAAACGATTCCGATCACTTCACCCTTTTTATTAAAAATAGGTGATTTTCCTCTTATTGAAGGCCCGAGTGAACCCTTAGCCTTAGACACATAATATTCCCCTTGCTTAATTGCCCTCTCATTATCTCCACCTTTCATTTTCTTACCAATCATCGATGGTAAAGGATGCGAAAATCTTGTCCCCTCTTTGTTTCCGATGACAACAAACTCTGCACCGGTTTCATTCCGAATCTTCTCTGCTAAAGGCTGTATTGTTTTGGATGGATCATTTGTCTGAACCGAAGAAATAATCGTGGGTATAAATGAAACCGTTCTCGAAATTTCAAGCGCCATCCTGCCCCTGTTTTCCTCTATTTGTTTACTTTCCATATAACTGAAAAATACTGTTAACAAAATGATTAAAAATAACCCTAGTAATAGAACAAGCCCAAATATTTTTATCTGTAGCGATATGTTTTTGGATTTCAGGTGGCATACCTCCTTATTGAACTGCGTGGAATCGCACAAAATTCATTATATCCTTTTAAGGCTCAGATTTCTTTGTGGAAGTTGCCGTTAGTAAAAATAAAAAAAGTACCCCTACGAAAGAGGTACATTGAGTAATTTAAACTATTTTAAAGTTGTAGCCACTGTACTTTCGGGTGATGTTACTTTGTCATAAAAATCGACGAATTTATCACGGTCGGCACTGTCACGGTAAGCCATGGCCACACGTGGATGTTCATTCAGTACACCTGAAATCATATAAGGAATGATATAGCCCCACTCCCACTTTTCACGCATTTCAAGCATATGTTTCTCAATAACTCCAAGAACTGGTTTAATCTCATAGCTTGATTTTTGGATGTAGCTAACGAGAAGTTCTGTATTACAGTTACCTGCTGCCCGTCCCATGCCATATACAGACGAATCCAAGTAGGTAACCCCATTTCTAAGTGCAGTTAATGTATTGGCAAAGGCTAACTGCATATTGTTATGTGTATGAATTCCCAGTTGTTTGTTAGGGATCATCTCTTTGAATTTCTTTACTTGATGCTCAATATCTACTGGGTCTAGACTACCAAAAGAATCAACAATATAGACCACATCAACAGGGCTTTGCTTCACCAATTCAAACGCTTTAATCAGCTGTTGTTCAGGTACACTTGATAATGCCATAATGTTAAGGGAAGTTTCATAACCCAAATCATGGAACATCTGGACAAGTTCTAAGCCCTTATCCACTTCACGGATATAGCAAGCCACACGAATCATATCTAGAACACTTTGTTCACGAGGGAGAATATCGTTGGGATCTACACGCCCAATATCTACTAGAGCTGATAGCTTGGTGAACTTTTTCACAGGGATAATTTCCTTCAAGAAGTTATCATCAAGAAATCTCCATGGATTTGGCTCGGTCGCATTAAGAAGTTTAGGAGAATTTTTGTAACCAATCTCCATGTATTCAACACCTGAAGCACTAAGACCTTCATACAAGTCTTGAACAAATTCGACACTAAAGTCCCAATTATTAACTAGCCCTCCATCTCGAATGGTACAGTCTAAAATTTTGCTACTTTGTTCCATAATCGTATTTCCCCCTGTATATTTCACTTTTTCAATATTATTTCACACTTTTATGCTTTTAAGCGCTAAAATTTCTTATTGTGTTTATATCACGGTTTGTCCAACGATGTCAACCTAATTTCCGAAAATTCGTAAAATCTTTGAATATATCAATATATTAGCCCTACTTTGATTTAAACATTTTCCCAGGATTTAATATACCAAGTGGATCAAATTGGTCTTTTATCATTTTCATTAGATGAATAGTACTAGCATGTTCTTTATATAGATAGTCAATTTTTCCAAGTCCAATTCCATGTTCGCCTGTAGCTGTCCCGCCACATTCAATCGCAAATTCTACAATTTTTTGGTTAACAGTATGTGCCATATCTGACTCAACAGGGTCCTTCGGATCAATCATAATTAATGCATGAAAGTTTCCATCTCCTACATGCCCTACGATACCGCCAATCAATCCATACTCTTCAAGTAACGAACTTGCATGAGAAATGGCATCCGGAAGCTTAGATAATGGTACACACACGTCCGTACTCATATTTTTCTTCGCTGGATAACCATGTTTAAAGGCATATGCAAGGGTATGACGTGCCTCCCACAACTTCGCTTTTTTCAGAGAGTCTGTTTCGTATTCAAATTGAGAACAACCTTCTAAGTCTGCTAATTCTTTCGCAAATTTAACATCGGCCTTTATCCCTTCTTCATTTCCGTGGAACTCCATAAATAGAGTTGGCTGCTCAGGGTATATAGTTTCGTTATGTATATTTACTTGTTTCATAGAACGAGCATCTACAAGTTCAATACGGGCTATGGGGATGCCTGATGAGACCATAGCATTCGCGGCCTTAATCGCATGATCGACAGAAGGAAAGACAGCTCTGCAAGCAAGTGTCGCTTCCGGAATTCCAAAAACTTTTAAAGTGATTTCAGTAAAAACTCCTAATGTTCCTTCTGAGCCAACAAATAAAGGTGTTAAATTATATCCTGAAGAAGATTTTGCCGCTAACCCGCCTAGGTTTACTATTTCCCCATTTGCTAAAACTACTTCAAGTCCTCTAACTACATCTTTCATGGCACCATATTTAACAGTGGTTGTACCTGAGGCATTCGTACTCGTCATCCCGCCAATCGTCGCGTCTGCACCAGGGTCAACTGGAAAGAAGAGACCATACTTTTTAAGTGCCTTATTTAATTGTTTTCGAGTCACACCTGGTTGTACCTTAATAAGAAGGTCCTTTTCCCTAACTTCAATGATATGATTCATGAATTGAAAATCCATTGAGATTCCGCCTGAAACGGGGATTGGATGTCCTTCTAGGCTGGAACCTGCCCCAAAAGGGACAACTGGTATTTTATACTTATATGCTATTTTCATAATTTCTGAAATCTCTATTTTACTTTTAGGGAAAACCACGATATCTGGTTTTACAGGTTGATGATACGATTCATCCTTGCTATGATGTTCTAAAATGGTAGGATTTTCACTTATTTGTTCATCAGGCAGAAGGTCTCTCAGAGCTTTTTTCCATTCCAAAGATTATACATCCTCTCATCGTAAGTAATTATTAATTCATTATTACTCTATTATTATCTTTTTACAAATAATTCACACAATTCTCCGCAATGTTTTTCTATTATCCAAATAGATTATGAAAAAACAGTGTTATTTTATCTTATGTTTGCTGGTCTAATTGTTTGGAGGCGACCAACTAATATAAAGGTAAATGTTAACGAATAATTTGCTATTAGACTAGTTGAAAAAGGCATTGGATTTTAAAATCCCAATGCCTGAATGTTTCCTTCTTTCATTTTAAACTGCTTTAGATAAGCTAATGTCTTGTACTTCAGTAGTTTTTCCTTTTTTCAAGCTAATCATTGCGATAAAGGAGATACAGTAGAGTAGTGCGAGATATCCCATTGCTGCCGTAACATTAGCATGCTGCAAGATATATCCTACTAATATTGGAGATAATCCTCCTAATGCTCGTCCAAAGTTAAAGATTGTGTTGGTTGCTGTGCTTCGAATTTCTACTGAATAGAAACTGCTTATTAATGCCCCATAACCCGCAAACATACCATTCGAGAAGAACCCGACGATTGCACCCCCGATTAATAGACCAGCACTCCCTGACGCATAGGCATATAAAAAGACAGCGACCGCTGATGCGAATAAGAAGACTCCATATGAGCGTTTCATCCCAAAGCGATCGATAAAGTGTCCAAAGGTTAACATTCCTGCAATCATACCAGCCGCAGTGCTAATCGTCCAAAGGGCAGAGTTTGAAACCGACAAACCTTGGGATTGTTGCAGCATAGATGGAAGCCAAATCATCAAACCATTATATCCAGCAATTTGGACAGTTGCCATGATCGCTAGAGCAATCGTTGTTACTGAGGTTCTTGGCGTCGCAAACAATTGCTTTAATTTCCATTCTCTGGGTACAAGTTGTTTTTTATTCTGGGTTTTCAACCATTCAGGTGATTCATCCAATTTCTTTCTGACGATAAAGGCGAAGATAACCGGAACCAATCCGGTGAAAAACAATCCCCTCCAGCCCCATGAAGGAAGGATGATTGCACTAAGAAGAGCAGCAAGAATCACACCGTATTGAGCACCAACGCTGACATAAGAAGAAGCTCGTCCTTGTTTATTTTTTGGCCACGCTTCCGCTACAAGCGCCATACCGATCCCGTATTCCCCTCCTGCACCTAAGCCGGCAATAAATCGAAAGATGTAAACTTGTTCAATATTTTCGGCTAAGCCGGTTAATGCGGTACCGATAGCAAATAGTAGAATTGTGTAAGTAAAGATTTTAACTCTCCCAAATTTATCTGCTAATATACCGAAAATGACTCCCCCAGCTAGCATTCCTAGATTTGTAATAGAAGAAATGAGACCGCCTGCCACCATGTCAATATGAAACTGAGCAATAATCATTGACATGGCAAAGGAGATAAACATGATATCCATGCCCTCTAATGTTAACCCTGCAACTGATGCGACTACTGTTTTTCTGCGATAATCCATTTCTGTCGTTCTCCTTTCAAGCCTCTCTGGACTATGATTAAAAGATAGTTGGCAAAAATAAAATGCCCTTTCATCCAAAGGACAAAAGGGCATTCATATACGTAACAAAGTATATATGAATTTTACTTTCGCCTTTTTGGCCTCTCTGGACCAATTTAAAGGAATTTAATTTCATCTAATAGTATCACGATAATTTTCATGTGACAATAAGAAATAACTAGTATTTTCTTTTGGAAAGAAGGTCATCACATTATTCACTTCTATTAAATGATTCACTAAGATTCTTTAACGTGTAAAGTCTGCCAGTTAACAGAAATAATTCATCGTAACTATTTTTTACGTATTCCTCAATAATTTTGAGCCCTTCTTTAAATTGATCCACTAAATAATACGTATACTTTTCATCCCAATCAAACTTATTAATTCTAAACAATTCATCTGAAAGGATCTGAAACTTATACTCTTCAATAAGAAGTTTTATTTGAAACAATTTGTCTGGTGCAAACCTGTTGCTGTTTTTATTGATATGACTTTTTTGAACATATGTTATAAACCCATTGATATTTTCAGCAAGCAAATTCGCCTTTTGCATCTCAAACTTCATAACGCACACTCCTCACTATCGAAAAAACATTATTATGAAGAGTGTATGTTTTGAGACATCAGTCTGACACCCTTTTTCTTTTTTAATGAATATAAAATGAATAAAAGAATGAACCAAACAGGTGTTAATAATAAAGCGGTACGAGTTGCTTCGGCAAATAGCATAATAATAAGAATGAGTGCAAATAACGTTAGGACGACATAATTGATAAACGGTGTGAACGGTGCTTTAAAAATCGACTTTTCATGTAAATCAGGACGTGATTTCCGGTAGCGCAAATGACAAATTAATATGATGCTCCAAACCCAAATAAAACAAATCGCACTGATCGTTGTCACGATACCAAAGGCTTGTTCTGGAATCAGTTTACTTAAAAGAGCACCGGCTGATAGAACAAGAGTGGAAATAAATAATGCGTTACTTGGTACATGGTTTTTATTTAATTTAGCAAATTTAGCAGGTCCCTGTTTATGACCACTTAAATTAAACAATATTCGGCTGGTTGAAAATAATCCGCTGTTACACGCTGAAGCAGCTGATGTCAAGACAACAAAATTAATAATTCCTGCTGCAATTGGAATACCTACTAAGCTAAACGTCTTAACAAATGGACTATTAGCTGCATTCAGTTCTGTCCAAGGATTGATACATAAAAGAATGAAAAGGGCTCCCACATAGAAAAATAGAATTCGCAACGGGATTTTATTAATGGCAGATGGAATATTTTTTCGAGGATTAGATGTTTCCGCTGCGGAGACACCCACTAATTCAACACCTACAAATGCAAAAACAACCATTTGAAAAGACAAAAAGAAACCTGATATCCCATTTGGAAAAAGACCACCGTGTCCCCAGAGATTCTTGATTGAAACTGTTCCCGAATCGGTTTGAAATCCAATAACCAATAAAATGATTCCTATTACGATTAAAGCTAGAATGGTAATTACTTTGATGATTGCAAACCAAAACTCTAACTCTCCAAATAGCTTTACGGTTAGTAAATTTAATCCCAATAATACAATTAAGCAGATTAAAGCAGGTATCCATTGCGGAATATCGAACCAATATTGCACATATACCCCCACAGCAATAATATCAGCCATGGCGGTCATGATCCAACAAAACCAATACGTCCATCCTGTCACATAACCAGCCCACGGTCCAATGTACTCTTCCGCAAAATCCGTGAATGATTGATAGCCCGCATTCGATAATAGCAGTTCCCCAAGTGCCCTCATCACAAAAAAACAAGCAATACCAACGATTAAATAAGCAAATATGATAGATGGACCTGCTAACTGGATCGCTCTTCCTGAACCAAGAAATAAACCTGTACCAATCGTACCGCCAATCGCAATGAGTTGTACATGACGATCTTTTAAATCTCGTTTTAATTCTTGCTGTGCCATTTTCATTTCCTCCTTATTTTTGTAAAGTTCATGTTGTGAATTGATGAGCAAAAGGTTAAAAACCATAAAAAAAGAGACTGGATCAGCTCCAATCTCATGGTCATAAGAATAACAAATAATATTTATCACTCTTTTATCAGAATAACAAATAAAATACGTACTCTTCTGTCCTTTTGCCTGAGATTGTGAACCCTTCGGCGCCGCAGATTTCTGCGGTCTCTCCAGAAGCTGCTCCTGCTATAGTTTGACCCATAGCAATCATAGCTTGCTTATTATTTAATTTTGAATAGAAGAACCAAAGGTTCAAAATCCCCACTAAAAATTATTCAACCATCATCAAGTCTTAAGATTTACATTATTGTTAAATAATTTTTAATTTTAGTAGTATTCAATCACTTTGTCAATACATATTTTCGGGGCCCAGATTGGAGAACAAAAAATAAACCCACCTCATTCGTGAAGGGGTTCATTTTTTTCTTAATCTCCTAGGACCAAAAAATATTGAATATGATTGGCTGAGATGGGAGTGACCGCCATAATGCGATAACCGATACTTAGTAATTGTGACAAAGTTTCTGCACAATTTTGCCGTGGCGGCTCAATTGGAGCATGGTAACTTTTATAAAGATTTAAGAATTGATTATGGTTTGTACAATGGAGCAAGATCACATGTCTACCAGTCCATGCTTGACCAATCATTGTTTGTGGTTGACCTTGAATTTCCCTTTTATTTCTCATAATGTACACCCTCGTGGATTGATACTATAGATTTTGGAAAAAACCTTGTACAATGTTCTTACCATTCCTAACACAAAACGATAATTCTATAAGGTGTGATTTGGGCGGGGATACTTTTGGTGGCTGGTCCATAAATGACAATAAGATTCCTGTTCGCGGGGTTTCTTGTAAAGGGTTGCCCATTTGTTAAAAGTATTTGGGTATATGGAGATATATTTAATCGTAACCGTCCATCACTACTCTCTAATTCACTATTAAAGTAATCAACTTTTACATTCTGATATGGGCTATCTTTAACCATGACAAGCGCTGGATATTGTGGAGGGTAAATAAGAATAGCAGGTGCATTTCCGTCATAATAACCAGTCACGCGATCTCCTATAGCCACAATTGCATGGTCAACAAAATAAGTCGTTGATGACACCACGAAATTCACAATTGCTCCCGTGCCGTTTTCTACAGATATTAATTTATTACAGCCTTCTCCTGTACCATTTTGACCTACAAGGTCAGTAATCATGGTGACAGTTCCATGAAACGAAAAAAATTTAGTCATCCATTTACCTCCTAGCTGATAAAAAATGCAGCTCGACACTAGTACGTACTGCTTAACTTTGTTCCAAAAATCTCTGTTGCCAATGATGTGGATATAAATTGAGTTCCATTCCATGTTAAAAGGTTTTCGACATAACCTAATGTATCCGCATTAGATGTACCAATAATCCGTTGAAGAACGAGTAAATCATAATTTATTCCTTTTCCATTTGTAACAATGGGATATAACGCAGTTGCTGCAAGAACCTCGCCCTGAACTGGCTGTTTTAATTTTCCATTTTCATCATAGAGCTCAGATAGATAATCATAACCTTTGTAACTAATGTCTAGGGTGAAAAGCAAATCTAACGAAGGGCTTCCTACAGTCACTTTATAAAAATCCTCATAATTGACTTTGAATCTATAACTTTTATTATATTTTTCAACATCAAACAATAGCATAGGGATATTATTTCTATAGGAGTAAATATAGAAAATACCGTATCCTCCGCTTCCCCCCGTTTCAATACTTACCAAAATATCCAATATATTATCATTAGAAAAATCCCCGAGAAAAAGCTGAGCATTATATCCAGTATTATTTTGAAGATTAATAGATGAAATCCGTTTCGAACGCCCGTCTTGAATGACGAGTGTAATTTGATCAGCAAAGACTTCAGTTTCACCGTTTTTTCTTCCATATAAATAGACGTAATCTGCTATACCGTCACCTGTAACATCACCTTTCCTCATGTCAAGCAACATAAAGTTTCCAGGATAAGTATCATTAACAAAGGTTTGTTCTTGAAATTGCCTGTACAAATAGATCCCCCCTTCAAACATTTGTATGACTTGATTTACCATATGCAGGTAAATGCCTAGATGACACCGTTTTTAGGTCCGGAAGGAGTTTTACTGAAAAATAAATACACTTATACGAAAGTACAAGTTGATAGGTAAATAACTATTGAATAACTTACGACAAATCCAATCGTTTACTTACTTTTAATAAGGCAACAGAAACTCAAAAGAGAGCGGATACTTTCCCCCTCTCTATTATTGATGCTTAGTTTTCATTCTTTTAGTCTAGGTTTAGCAGGATCACAGTTGGGTGGATCAAGTTTTGTCGATTCTGCTAACTTCATTAGATAATAACATTCTTCACGATACATATGATCCGCCATTAAGGGGGCAAAGGTACCTAATGCTTGCTTACTTAGTCTAAGTTCTTCTATTTCCTGTAGAAAGTTTTGAAATAACTTAATTTCTAATTGACTGTCTAAGTTCATTTTATCCAAAGCAGGAAAAGACGCTAAATTGGTTCTTAAATACCCTGCAAGCTCCACGGATTTTAAGTAGAAATTCTCAAAGTTCTTCAAATATGAATTACTTTTTTCTCTAAGTTTTTTTTCAACACCATCTAAATTGGTGGATATTGCTTCTGCATGCCCCGCCGCATCCAATAACCATAATAGGTGATGGTGGAGCTCGTGATACACAGGCGGGACTTCCCCAGCCTTTAAGTGCTCTAAAATTCTTAAATACTCCTCTAATTCATTTACCATATGATTTATAAAGGTAGGTGAAAGGTGAATTTTTATTTTTCCAATCAGATGTTTTCTTAATAATTCCAATTTAAATTCTCTTAATTTTATAACTTCGGATTCAGCTTCCCTGGATAATGTCCATAAATTTGCGGATTCCGTACGCTCAAGTAATGTGTCAAATTCTCTTATAAATGTTAAAGTCGTTTCAATTTCCTCTGTTTGAACGGGGGCTAACGATTCGTATATAAACCTTGAATGATCACCTAATATTTGGAGCCAGAAACGGTGTTCGAATCTAGCTGTTTTCTCAAAAACATCATTCATGTTTATTCCTCCCAAATAGTAATCCACACACTATATTAATATTATTCTTCTAACTTGCTTCTTATGAACAAAGTTAGGAAAAAGAATCAAGCATAACCCTGCCGCGAAAAGGTATAAACATCTTCTTGAAGGACTAGCATATGATTAGTAAGTAAAAAGGAGACCTATGTTTATTGACATTGGTCTCCCTTAAGTTTCATAATTTATTTGTATATTATTTTATGTCCTTCAGTAAATCCTCATAAATTTCGTTATATTCCTTAGCAGATTGCAACCAACTGTAATCTTGACCCATTGCCTTTTTTACTAAGTTAGTCCAGTATTCTTTTTGATGATAAAAATAAATGGCTCTTTTAATGGTATGGAGCATATCATGGGCGTTGAAATTCTTAAAAGTGAAGCCGTTACCATTACCAGTAAATTCATTAAAAGAATGGACGGTATCATTTAAGCCACCGGTTTCTCTGACAATGGGGATTGTTCCGTACTGTAAGGCAATAAGCTGTCCTAATCCACAGGGTTCAAACTGTGAAGGCATTAAAAATAAATCAGCCCCCGCATAAATTTGATGTGCCAGCGTTTCATTAAAGCCCAAGTATACTCGTACTTTATCCGGATACTTATGTGCCATTTGCTTTAAGAAGTTTTCATATGTAGGGTCTCCTGAACCAAGCACTATGAATTGGATATCTTCCTGAATCATATTTTGAAATACATGGAGTACTAAATCCAAGCCTTTTTGACTTGTTAAGCGTGTGACCATGGCAATGATTGGCGTACTTTCTTTTTCTGGCAGCCCAAAATATTGCTGTAATTCTTGTTTATTTTCCACTTTGCCTTCTAGGGATTCGAGGTCATAAGGTAGAGCAATATCACGATCTATTTTAGGATTATACACTGTATCATCAATTCCATTTACAATTCCAATTAGCTTATGACTATATTTTCGTAATAACCCGTCAAGTCTTTCCCCAAAATATGGATTTTGAATTTCCTCTTTATATGTGGGGCTGACAGTGGTTACAATATCAGATGCAATAATACCACCTTTCATAAAGCTAATATTCCCATAAAATTCAAGTTGTTCACTATTAAAATATTGATGGCCTAATCCTAGCTGCTCACTCATCACCTCATATGGAAAAATCCCTTGAAATTGTAAATTGTGAATCGTAAAGACTGTTTTAATATCCTTATACATTGGTATATGACGATAATTAGCATCTAGTACAAAATTTACCATTCCTGTATGCCAATCATGGCAATGGATCACATCTGGAATGAAATCGAGATGCGGAATACACTCTAGAACGGCCTTAGAGAAAAATGAGAATCGTTCACCATCATCATAATGACCATATAAGGAATCTCGAAAAAAATAATATTCGTTATCAATCAGATGATAGGTTATTCCATCATGCTCAGCAGTTAGGATACCGCAGTATTGACTGCGAAATCCTAACTGTACATTTATCGCTTGTTGAAAATGAAATAAATTTTTAAGTTTCTCAGGAATTAAACTGTAATTTGGTAAAATAACACGTACTTCAGTCACTAATTTTTTTAACGCCTTAGGAAGTGCACCCGCTACATCCGCAAGGCCCCCTGTTTTGACAAACGGAACACACTCTGATACTGCAAATAAAACTTTCACGTATTCTCAACGCCCCTTTTGGACTTTCCCTTTTTCTACTAGGTAGGGTTTCTCTCTCGTACCTACCAATTGTACACCATTATCAATCTTGACATCCTTATCCAAAATTACACTATCTAGAATACAATTCTCTCCTATTTGACACTTCTGCATAATAATAGAATTACGAATCACAGCTCCTTTTCCAACTTTAACCGAACGGAAAAGAATACTATTATCTATTTCTCCTTGAATAATACAACCATTTGCAATCATCGAGTTCGTAACCTTTGCAGCATTTTTATATTGTGTTGGCGGCTCATCCTTTACCTTCGTAAAGATTGGCTCATTCTTAGTAAAAACCTGCTTCCATACGGTTGGCTGCAGCAAATCTAAACTATTTTGATAGTAGCTTTGGAGAGAGTCAATTGTGGTAATATAGCCAGCCCATTCATACATATTAATTTTAAATTTATGACGTTTATCATGTATAACATCAAAAATCGTGTAATATCCTTGATTTTTGTATTGTTCAAACAGAGAGAGTAATAAATTCTTGTCCAAAATGTAAGTTTGCAGCGATTGTCCATTATGAAAAACTTCAGTAATATCTGCTTCATTTTCGATATGGTGATCTAATATTTTACAAAAATCAATGGATCCGATTGTATTGCAATTCGTAATTACTACGTATTTTTGTTTACTTCGTAAAAAATAAGTAATATTTTTCGCAAAATGGGCAAAGGAACCAAATCGCTCGATTCTAGAAGTGCCCTCAGGAGAAAAGACAAACAGACCATCACGCTTTCTGTCCAAGTCCCATTGTTTACCGGATCCTAAATGATCTATCAGTGAACGGACTTCTTTTCCCGTAAAAATAGCTACATTCGTAATGCCTGAGTTCACCATATTTGATAACATAAAATCGACTAATCGATATCGGCCGGCAAAGGGAAGTGATGCGAGAGACCGATGAGCAGTTAGGTTTTTAAACGTGTCAAATTCATTAGTTGCATTAATAATTCCAAGCATTGAGCACGGCATAGAATCGCCCTTCCTTTTCTGAATTTTTAACTAATCTTCCTCCGCATACAATATGACGGCATCACTGTTCTTTGAAGGGCGAATTACGGCATTGTCCTCCACTTTCATTCCTGGAGCGATAATAGCGCGCTCAATCACCGCATTTTTCCCGACTCGGGCATCTGGCATGATCACAGAGTCATGGATTACACTTCCTTCTTCCACTGTAACTCCTTGGAACAAAACGGAATGCTTAATTGTCCCTTCTACAATACAGCCTTCATTTATTAATGATTCTTCGATGTGAGCAGTCGGTGCGATATATTGTGGCGGATGGTTTGGATTAACCGAGTAGACTCTCCAATTCCGGTCATAAAGATCCAAGTTCGTTTCCTCTTTTAATAAGTCCATATTCGCCTCCCACAGGCTGCCTACAGTCCCAACATCCTTCCAGTAACCTTTGAATGGATAAGCCACAACCTTTTTCTTTTCTTCGAGTAGTAGTGGAATTATATCCTTGCCAAAATCATTGGATGATTCAGGGTTTTTATCATCCATTTCTAAAAAGGTTTTTAAAACCGGCCATTTAAAAATGTATATTCCCATCGATGCTAAGTTACTTTTTGGATCTTTCGGTTTTTCCTCAAACTCAATAATGTCTAAATCCACATTTGTATTCATAATCCCAAAACGGCTTGCTTCCTCCCAAGGCACCTCAATGACAGAGATGGAAACATCTGCCTCCTTATCAATATGATAATCGAGCATTTTAGAATAATCCATTTTATAAATATGGTCTCCAGACAGAATGAGGACGTATTCTGGATTGTATTGTTTTAAATAATTTATATTCTGATAAATCGCGTTCGCCGTACCTTTATACCACCTAAGACCTGCCGTCTCCGAATAGGGAGGCAAAACGGTAACGCCGCCACTAATTCTATCTAAATCCCAGGCGTTTCCAATTCCAATATAAGTATGCAATACAAGGGGCAGATACTGAGTCAATACTCCAACCGTATCAATTCCTGAGTTTGTGCAGTTACTTAATGGAAAGTCAATAATTCGATATTTCCCTCCAAATGAAACCGCCGGCTTTGCTTTATCTCTTGTTAGTGCACTCAATCGGCTACCTTGACCGCCTGCTAGCAGCATGGCTACGCACTGTTTTTTCTTTCCCATATCTTTTACTCCCCTTTCTTGTTTTCACTGGTCGTAAGATGGATATACCGAAAGGCGGGATAGTCATTTCTAGATGACTTGTCTGGTTATGAAACGCTTTATCAACGGATTTGATCTTCTTTTTATTTATTTGCCCAGAGCCACCAAAGGAAACCGCATCACTATTAAAAATTTCATGGTAATAGGTGTAGGATGGAACCCCAACTTTAAAATTTTCATATACGATTTCGGTAAAATTACAAACGATAATAAGAAGATCACTTTCTTTTTTTCCTTTTCTTATAAAAGAGAAAATACTTTGATCTTTGTTATTAGCATCAATCCACTCAAATCCTTCATTTGAATGATCTAGCTCCCACAATGCTTTCGTACGTTTGTAGAACTGCATCAATTCTTTAAAGTAATGATGTAAAACGCGGTGCATCTCAAATTCGTCTAATTCCCAATCTAAATCCTCTAAATCCTTCCATTCATCAAACTGACCAAATTCTCCACCCATAAATAGGAGCTTTTTACCGGGGTGCGCCATTAGAAACCCATATAATAAGCGTAGTTGGGCAAATTTCCGCCAATAATCGCCCGGCATTTTATTTAAAAGTGATTTTTTACCGTGTACAACTTCATCATGTGAGAAAGGTAGGACGAAGTTTTCAGAGTAAGCATACATAATGGAGAAAGTTACTTTATCATGCAAATACTTTCTATCCCGAGGTTCCGCCTCCATATATTTCAAAATATCATTCATCCAACCCATATTCCATTTATAGTTAAAGCCTAAACCACCTTCATAAGTAGGTCCTGTAACAAGCGGCCAATCTGTCGAATCTTCTGCAATCATTAAGACTGTAGGATCTGTCTCAAAAACTACTTCATTCAGACTTTGTAAAAAGGAAACAGCGTATTCATTTTTTTGAAATATACCCCCAGCATTCCAGTACAGCATATTGGCAACCGCATCCACACGAAATCCATCAACGTGGTAGTATTTCATCCAAAATAAGGCGTTAGAAATTAAAAAGCTTTTTACTTCACCTTTCCCCAAATCAAAATTTGCTGTTCCCCACACCTCATTCTCTCGGACAAATACATCTTTATATTCATAGGCAGGCCGGCCATCAAACATATATAAACCATGGGCATCCTTACAGAAATGTCCAGGAACCCAATCAAGAATAACACCGATACCATTTTGATGGCATTGGTCGATAAAATACATTAAATCGTGTGGATTGCCATATCGACTTGTCGAAGAAAAGTATCCTGTTCCTTGATATCCCCATGAACGATCATACGGATGTTCAACGAGAGGCATCATTTCAATATGTGTAAAATGATGCTCTAGTACGTATGGAATCAGTTCATCAGCTAACTCGCTATATGTATAAAATGTTTCCTTATCCTTTTTCCTCCAAGAACCTAAATGAACCTCGTAAATGGCAAGTGGTTCTTCGTAAACACTTTTCTTTCTTTTATTTTCGAACCATTTTTGATCTTTCCAATTATATCCTTCAATATTATAAATAACAGAAGCAGTATGAGGCCTGAGCTCTGAATAAAATGCATAGGGATCTGCTTTTAAGAACGTATTTCCGGCGGCTGTATAAATTTGATACTTATAGATTTCATCTTCTAGGAGGCCTGGTATAAATATGGACCATATTCCTTCGTTATTGAGCTTAGACATTCCATGATTGCTGCCATCCCATTTATTGAAGTTTCCGACCACTTTAACTTCAATAGCATGAGGAGCCCAAACAGTGAAGCGAGTACCCTTTACCCCTTTTTGCGTTTCAAGATGAGCACCAAATACTTTGTAGCTTTCATACAAACTTCCTTCATGAAAAAGGTGTACTTCATAATCTGTAGGATTTGTTACATTCACATTTTCACCTCTTTCTTTCAATGTTTTGGCTCTCTTGTAGTTTTTCATAAATGAAGTGTTTAATGCATAACAAATAGAGTTTGCAAGAAGATGAAAACGACTCCGAAAAATCAGAGTCGCCTATATTAATTATCAGTATTTTTCAAGAAATAATTTATTACTTTTCTATACCGCCAAATATCTTTAGTATCAACTGGGAATTCCTTTATATCCCAATACGTTTGGTATTTCCTATGCGCAGTCAGTGTACCATCAGGATATTGCATAAAGGTAAGTACTCCATTATTTTCTTCATCTTCTATGGCGATGTAGTGTTTAGAACCATCCCAGCTCGCCAAATCACCAAATCTCTCACAAAACTGCTCCACATTTGCTTTGCTTCGAATAATCATAACATTCCCTCCCGCCTCATTTTAATTTGATAGTATTATAACATACTAGAATGGTATTGCATTATTACAAGAGTTATAAAAGTCATAAAAATTCGCAATATTCATTAGATTTAATCATAGAAATAGTACAGAAGTATTAATTCGTTCCGTTCAAGCTCCAGGAGGGGAAATGAGCATGGTATTGGCAAGTAAACAGACAGAGTCAATTCAAACCATTAATGTGGTACTTGAGGCGATGAAAACCCACACCATATTAAAACTAACAATAAAAAAATCCCCAGCTAGATAGATATGAATATCTAACGCTAGGGGATTTTTTATATTATTAAAATCGTCTTTTTCGATTACGTAAGAACGCTGGAATATCTAGAGATTCTTCTGGCTGTTCTGGGTGTCTGTCATAATCTTGCATTGGTTCACTTCGGTGGATTGGATTACGTTGTACTCGTTGCTCCCTTTGATATGGATTGGGTATTTCTTCAATTGACGGCTGGGTAGCTGTTGGAATTATTATATCTTCTTTCTCAGTGAAACCAGTGGCAATAACCGTCACAATAATCTCTTCTACTAAGTTCTCGTTTATAACTGAACCAAAAATCATATTTAATTCTTCATGAGAAGCAGAAGCAACGATATCTGCTGCCTCCTGTACTTCAAACAGACTTAAATTATTCCCCCCAGTTATGTTCATGATTACACCATGAGCACCATTAATAGAAGTTTCAAGTAATGGACTATTTAAAGCTTTCTGTGCAGCCTCAACAGCACGATCTTTACCTTTGGCAATCCCAATTCCCATTAACGCAGTTCCCTTATGGGACATAACCGTCTTCACGTCAGCAAAATCCAGATTGATTAAACCTGGTACAGCAATTAAATCGGAAATTCCTTGAACACCCTGACGTAGTACATTATCCGCTTCACGGAAAGCTTCAATCATCGGTGTCTTTTTATCTACTATCTCTAATAAGCGATCGTTAGGGATAATAATCAAGGTGTCTACCGCTTCCCTCATACCGCTAATTCCATTTTCTGCGTTAGTTGCACGCTTTTTGCCTTCAAATTTAAACGGACGTGTTACAACCCCAATTGTCAGGGCACCAAGATTTCGGGCAATTTCAGCAATGGCAGGCGCTGCGCCTGTTCCTGTTCCACCTCCCATTCCTGCTGTAACAAAAACCATATCTGCGCCTTCCAACACTTCCTTGATTTGCTGTTTACTTTCTTCCACAGCTCTTCTGCCTATTTCCGGATTTGCTCCTGCTCCCAAACCCCTTGTCAATGCTGTACCGATTTGCATTGTGACGGCTGCCTTTGATTGATGAAGAGCTTGTGCATCGGTATTAACGGCAATAAATTCTACACCCTCAACGCCTTCTTCAATCATACGATTCACGGCGTTATTTCCCCCGCCGCCTACACCGATGACTTTAATCGTGGCGAGTTGGTCCATAGATGTATCAAATTCTAACATGTTCATTTCTCCTCTATAGTAATTTAGGTGGCAGGATTTTTCCTGATGCTTTCCAATAATCGCAGACCAAAAATTTTTTTCCAGATCGAAAAAAAAGGCGGCATTTTTGATTTAGTTGTAGTCTACTTAACTATAAATATATTGTCCAGTTAAGATACACCTATTTATCTGATAAAAAAATAGTAAAAAAAACTCACCTTCAATTACTGAAACTGTCTTCTCTTTTTTATTATTTGGCTGTGTTAAACAAGTCTTTTGATTTCCGTTCCAGGCACTTCGCTTTCCGCGGGCGTGCCGGGGAGCCTCCTCGTCGCTTTGCTCCTGCGGGGTCTCCCCTGCCCCGTACTCCCGCAGGAGTCTTCGTGCCTGGAACGAAGAGAAACAGAGTGTTAATATCAACATTAATCTTTAACACAGCCTATTATTTAAAAGTAAAAAAAGGGAAACCAGTGTGGTTTATTCACATTGGTTTCCCTTTTCATTCATACCTTTAAGCGATTATTATAATGAGTAAGTCTGTCTAAATCCGCAGTCATTCTACGACACCTAATATAGTCCTTTTTACGGCGTTTTTCGACTCTCATTCTCACTGTATGATCTCTACTGTAGTCTTCATAACCTACTCCATGGGCACTACGCATCGCTTTTTCCATTTCGCTCGTATAACTTAATTGTAAATGATTAATAACAAAATCATTCCTTTCAGTTTTTTTCACTTGGCGAATTGTTCTTTAATGTAGGTTTCATCTTATCATTGAATGCTGGGTCACACAAAGTCGAAAAAACGGTGTATTTTGCTGTATTAAGGAATGTCATCCAAACTCGAGAATATATCTCAGACATTCTAACTTTTTTAGCCATATCCTTCCATATAATGCTTAACCTATAATTCCCATTACTGATTATCAGTGACTGAGTTGACCATCAAATAAAGAAAACATCTATATAGTTCAGAAGATTGATTTTCTAACAAATAAAAGGAAATTCTCAATGAATTATAGAAATGTTAAATTGGAGGTGCAGTGTTATGACGATCATATATACACCTAGTGACGTACAGGAATTGCTTGGAATTGATGCAATTACATTACGGAAGTATGCTACCCACTTGGAAGGTCATGGGTATCTCGTTCAGCGTAATAGTAGAGGACATAGAACATATTTTGATAAGGATGTTCTCACCCTCCGCAAAATAATCGAATTCACTAAACAAGAGGGTATGACGATGGACCGTTCTGTCGAAGCAGTACTGGCATTGGCCTATGAAGAAAATAATTCGGTAACCTTTAAGGAAGAAGTGCCCATACAGACAATTAATGATGGCGATGCTGAGCAGAATACTAATACTAATACTAATGAGCTATTGAATCGTATAGAACATTTGGAGGAAATAAACGTAGAATTAATCAAACTTTTGAAGGAGAAGGCAGTACGGGAAGCTAAGCAAGAAGAGAAAATTAATCAAATATGGAAGTATGTAGACCGGATGGAGCACCAGGAGAAGGAACGCGGGCTAATGATTGATGAAGAAACAAGAAAGCAAATCGCAGCCGCAGAGCAAAAGAAATGGTGGCAGTGGTGGAAATGAGAAGAGCCGTGCTA
The DNA here is from genome assembly GCF_042136325.1 of Neobacillus sp. KR4-4. NCBI lineage: Bacteria > Bacillati > Bacillota > Bacilli > Caryophanales > Bacillaceae > Neobacillus > Neobacillus sp. KR4-4. Next base: position 114,001 of record NZ_JBHHJU010000014.1, on the reverse strand, counting down.
AAGATAAGCATGGCTTCTTTTTACAAGTATATGTCAGCAATGAAAAATTTTTTCATCTCGGGCATTAGTCGCCTCCACTTGTTACCGGTGTTGTTGATTTCTTGTTTGCACTAGCCGGCTCCGGCATTTTGACCTTCCCACCTGGCTCATACACAGTCACTACACTTATAAAAATAACAACAATCCCCCAAATTAATCCTTTACTACCTAATACCTTTTTCCTTGATTCAAGAGCTAATGGTATGATGATAATACCGAACGGCTGATACTCTCATTTGCATACAATCCTTTGTAAAAATCATTTAATCCTATCAATAGCGAAATGAAAAATTTGAACACGCACTTCTTCATTACATAGTGAAAAAAACTATACTGTAAAATTTATTTAGTTTCCCCTACCTTATTTTATTAGGAAAAAATTATCTTTTCTTTTCCATACTAAAAAGAAGAATTACTATTATACTTTTTCTAAAGTGAACAAGGCACTACAAAATACTAAAAATAATTATTAAATTATCATGAAATTAGGTTGACCTCCCTTGGCCGGAGTCAACCTTAGATTACCAGTTAAAATTTATCTAATCGACTCTTGACTTACTAAAGGTTTCAACCCAGCTGTTTCCATATAATCTTTTCCCCAGTTATACATAGCATCGAGAATCGGCATCAAGCTTCTCCCTTGCTCAGTAAGGGAGTATTCTACTTTTGGAGGAACCACGGGATAGACTTCGCGTTTTACAATCAAGTCTTCTTCCAGTTCACGCAATTGATTAACTAGCATTCTCTGTGTGATCCCTGGCATAAGAGCTTTCAGTTCACCAAATCGCTTCGTTCCCTCTTTGCCTAGATGCCATAATATAAGCATCTTCCATTTACCACCGATAACGGAAAGAGTTAATTCTTTTTCACAATTAAACATCTTATCCTGCATTCGTGACATTTCACTTCACCTCCATATTTATTATAACTCACAGTATACTTTTTTCACTATATAAAATAAAAGTATGTACTTGTAATATACTTCCATACATTATATATTAGCAGTGAATACAGAATTCTATTCTGCTGCTCAAGAAAGGAGTTAAAAAAAATGGAACAATTTAAAGCATTGATGATTGATAAAAATGAAAACGATTTTTCTGTTCAAGTCAAAAATATTACCTTAAATGAGTTACCTCAAGGTGATGTTTTAATCAAAGTTGTTTATTCTGCTATAAACTATAAAGATGGTTTAGCAAGTATTCCGAATGGGAAAATCATTACAACCTATCCCTTTATTCCAGGTATTGATTTAGCAGGGGTAGTCGTATCCTCTCAAGACCCACGTTTCCGTGAAGGGGACGAAGTCATTGCAACAAGCTATGAAATTGGTGTTTCCCATTATGGTGGTTATAGTGAATTTGCCCGAATTCCTGGTGATTGGATTGTCCAATTACCCAAAAATTTAACGTTGAAAGAATCAATGATTTTGGGGACAGCAGGTATTACTGCAGCCCTCTCCATTCAAAGGTTAGAAGATAACGGTTTAACACCAGAAAAAGGCAAAGTTCTTGTTACAGGAGCAACTGGCGGCGTAGGTAGTTTAGCTGTTTCCATGCTTTCAAAAAGAGGATACGAAGTAGTCGCTAGTACTGGTAAAAATTCTGAGCATACTTTTTTACATAAGATCGGTGCAAAAGAGATTATTTCTCGTGAAGATGTCTTTAACGGTAAAATCAAGCCCCTTGATAAACAAATATGGGCTGCGGCGGTTGATCCAGTAGGGGGGGAGACACTTGCATCCATCTTAAGTAAAATCCAATACAATGGTTCTGTTGCGGTCAGTGGTTTAACTGGTGGAGGAAGCATTCCTACCTCCGTGTTTCCGTTTATTTTACGTGGCATAAACCTTCTCGGTATTGATTCTGTTTATTGTCCAATGGATGTTCGGCAAGAACTATGGAATCGCATGACAACCGATTTAAAACCTTCTACTCTTTCTGAAATTATACAGAAAGAAATTACACTTAAAGAATTACCTCAAAACTTGCCTACTATTTTAAAAGGACAAGCAAGAGGTAGAATCATTGTAAAGATATAAAAAAAAATAAGAGAAGAGAGGGACTCAAATTCTCTCTCTTATGTTCTTACCTACTTAACATGACCACATTTTTACTTGATCTAAAGTGATCACCAAGTCAGTCATTCCAACAAACAACCCATTTTCAACGACTCCCGGTATCATGTTAAGCATTCGTTCTAACATTTCAGGCTGAACGTGCTCAGGAATTTGGCAGTCAAAAATATAGTTCCCATGATCTAATTCTTTGCCAAACTTTCGTGATCATTGGCAGAGGGAGGTTGTTCCATCCATCCCTTTTCTATTAATAGATTTATACTTATACCATCTTCAGCAATTAAGGCAACTTCGTTAATCATTCGTGCGTAATCTGCCGTTAAGTCTCTTCTTTGTCCCATTGAATGGTTATTTCGGAAACTAGTGAGATCTCTCAATATGAGCACTTAAAATGTCTTCTATTGTAATTCCAAGTAATTTCTCCAGGAACCCTATTGTTCCTATTATATTTTCCTCCGTTTACCATACTGTGTATTTATCATTTTTGCATCCAATACATTCATGGACTTCACATCCTTCTCTACCATCATATTCATTATTTTCATTACCATTTCACAAATAATGAGCTATTTTTCTTCACCTATTTTTATTGACTCTTTTTCTATTAAATGTGACAGATGTAATTTGTTAATTTTTTTCAACAACATGTCCACCAAATTCGGTACTTAATGCAGCTACCACTTTACCTGTAAAAGTATCGCTGTCTAATGAACGGTAACGCATCAAAAGAGACATTGCGATAACAGGAGTGGCTGCTTGTAAATCTAAAGCTGTTTCAACTGTCCATTTCCCTTCACCAGAAGACATGATAGCAATCAGGCAGAAGGAACTTCTTGAATCACTCAGTTAATGTCGGTACCAAGAACATCAGGTTCTTCAGGAAAGCAAATATTTATACCTATTCAGCCAGAGCATACATTCGAACAAACAAGAAAAATAAATACCTTTGTTGCACATTATTTTGCAGAGCAAATGCCGCAAAAGGTAACTCTTGAACGAGTCGTTTCCAAAAGGGGGAACAAGCTTTATTTTGATTACATGCAGCTATAGAGTGGACGGACGATGCCGGTGGGGTTACTCGGCTAGAGCCAACTCGGAAGCAAATGGGGCCAAACGCTTACCTGGTCAGAGGTAGAAGCGGGTATTAAGCCTACGGATTTTACCATTTTAAATACGAAGACAAGGATTCAAGAAAAGGGGGATTTGTTTAAGCCAGTACCAACAGAAAAACACAATCAGTCTCTAAAAATGATATTCTTAGATTTATTGAAAAAAACAAACTTTAGCTGGTCAAAAACAGTGTTAAGTCATAAAAGAGACCCCCAACCAAATCGGTTGAGAGCCTTTAAAACTCCACAATTAACGTTTTGAGAACTAAGGCGCACAGCGGGCACATTTAAGATCATTTTTTTCGCTCAGATTATATGCCTATTGAAATGTATTTTACTTCCAAAAATTCCTCAATACCGTAATGGCCGCCTTCACGTCCTAAGCCGCTTTCTTTTAATCCACCAAATGGTGCCTGTGAAACAGATGGAATACTGTCATTCACACCAACGATTCCAAATTCCAAGCCCTCACTTACACGAATCGAACATCCAAGATTTTCAGTATATACATATGCAGCTAATCCATAAGGAGAGTTATTTGCACGCTCAATCACTTCTTCTTCCGTTTTAAAGGTCGTAATCGGTGCAAGCGGTCCAAATGTTTCTTCTTTCATACAATCCATTTCATCTGTTACCCCACTTAACAACGTTGGTTCAAAATAATAGCCGTTCTTTGCAACAAGCTGATTGCCCCCTACTAATACTTCAGCGCCTTTATCGACTGCATCAGAGATATGGCTTTTCACTTTTTCTATTGCATTGTAGTTAATGAGCGGACCGATGTCAGTACCTTCTTCAAAGCCGCTACCGACTTTTAATAACGCAGCTGCTGCAGCGAACTCTTGTATAAATGATGCAGCGATGCCTTCTTGCACATAAATACGATTTGTACATATACATGTTTGACCTGCATTTCGGAATTTTGATTGAATAACGCCCTCGACCGCTTTTTTGATATTGGCATCAGACATAACAATGAACGGAGCATGACCGCCCAATTCAAGCGAAACCTTTTTCACGGTATCTGCTGCACGCCTCATCAAATATTTCCCCACTTCCGTAGATCCGGTAAAGGTAATCTTCTTTACACGTGGATCATCTAGCCAAACATTTCCGATTTCTTTCGGATCTCCTGTAACCACATTGATAACCCCTTTGGGGATACCTGCTTCGTGTGCGAAGTTCGCTAATAGCAAAGCGGTTAACGGAGTAGATTCTGCTGGTTTAACAACAACCGTACAACCAGCCGCTAATGCCGGGGCTACTTTTCTTGTAATCATAGCCGCAGGAAAGTTCCAAGGCGTAATCGCTGCGACAACGCCAACTGGCTGTTTTTGAATAAGCAGGCGTTTATGTGAATGAGAAGCTGGAATCGTTTCCCCATATACACGCTTAGCTTCCTCAGCATACCATGATAAAAAACTATTGGCATACTGCACTTCACTTAGTGCTTCTTTTAATGGTTTTCCTTGTTCCATCGTCATCGTTTTAGCAATTTCTTCTTGATTTTGCTCGATGAGAGTAAACCAATTTTTTAAGTATTCACTGCGTTCATATGCTGTTGTTTTCGACCACGTAGAAAATGCTGCATGTGCCGCATTTACTGCAATTTTTGCTTCGTCACTCCCACCATTTGGAACTGACGCAATGATTTCTTTTGTGGCGGGATTTTCCACTTCTAATACGTTACGGGTGTTAAACCACTCGCCGTTTATGTACATGTTGTAATGTTTCATCCTTCTTTCGTCTCCTTTTTACTTAAATACTTGTCATCTGTTATAAAAGGATAAAAAATAACAGAAGAGACGACTTAGCGCCTCCCCTGTATGATATCAAACAAAACTTGACGGTCTATTTTATTACTAATGCTTTTTCTTTCATTAAGATATCTTGAAGAACTTCTTCTAAGTATTTAACAAATACCTCATAATTTTCACTCATTGGAAAATGCCCGATTCCCTTCATTTCCACAAATTTTGCTCCAGAGATTTGATCGGCAGTACGTTTTGAATCCGCAGGAGTAGATAGGTAATCATATTCACCTGTCATTAAATATACAGGGCATTTTTCAGCATCGATTAGGTGTAGTTTTCCACGAAGGTCATGATCAACACTATAGAAATAAAGATCCCCCTTAAAAACACCTGGTGCTCCTTGGCTATAATACCACCATGTTAGACGACGATCTTTTTCAGGGCTTTGTGGCGCCATAAGACCCCAGGTCCCAGATGCACAAACCTCTCCGCCATGCGTATGAGGATGGTTCCACCAATCCACGAAATAGCCTGGAGTATAATCGGCTCCTTCGACAGGAATGGTTGCTCTAAAGTAATCCGGGTATTCAAGAGCGAGTTGCAGGGCTACATTTCCACCAAACGAACTTCCCATGAATACAGGATTTTCAAGTTCAAGCTCCTCACAAAAACTTCTAACAAATTGAAGAAACCACTGGGTAGTAAGTTTATATTCTTCCTTCCACCACTCAACAGCATGTGGAGGATCTGATTTTCCATGACGTGGTAAATCATAAGCAATAACCCTGAAATTTTTGGTTATGTTTCCATCCTCTAAAAGTCCGCGCCACTGGCGGTTATCAGAACCTGCCGTATGTTGACAAACAAGAGGGATACCTCGGCCATTTTCCTCAAAGTAAACCTTGTATTCAACATCTTGTACATTTACGTAAACATAACGACCTTTAACCGTAGATAATTTACTCATTTTTCATCCTCCTTTTTATGCTACTGTAAGTTGAACTTCTCTTGTTACATCTAGAAGGCGAGTCATTGCCCGTAGGTTTGCCATTAACTCCTTGATATCGCCATCTATCTGTAAGTTACCTTGGAACATGGCAGCGAATAATTCGTGATACATTGGAGGTGGAGTCGGCTGAGTAAACTTCACCCAAGCGTCTTCTGTTCCACGGATTGCAAATTTCCAAGGTTCGAGTGGAGTTGGATTTGAAATAATATTCTTAATTTTTCCTTCTAAAACTTCAATCACGTAACTCTTTGGGCCAATCTGCCAAAGGAATTTTGTAGTGAAGTACTTTCCAATAACATTAAGTTCCTGGTCATTGTTTACCGTTTTCTGGAACTGACCCATCCATTCTATTGTTCCAACATGCATATTGCTTGTCCCCCTTATGAAATTGTTAGCCTTATAAGCGGCTACACTATTTATTAATGCAATTACCATGCCAATTAATTATAGTATTCAAAATAGAGGGAAAAAGCAGATTAGAACAGTCCTGTTCATTTTTTAATACAAGATTCCGCCTTCATATCGTGTATATTTGACCGGTCTATGTTCGGACGAGTGAACAGTATATATACCATTTATTCGATACTATATTTTTGGATTTTCCGATACAAAGCACTGCGAGATATACCCATTTCCTTTGCAGCCTCAGTACGATTGCCATTCGTTTTGTGGAGAATGTATGTGATATATTCACGCTCACTAGTTTTTTCAGCTGATTGGTCTGCTCTTAAAAACTCATGTGCATGAAATGAATCGAACGTATCTTCATCGTGTAGATAAACAATTCGTTCAATTACATTTCTGAGTTCCCTTAAATTCCCCGGCCATGTATGTTGTTGAAATAAACTAATTGCTTTTGCAGTGAGGGAGATTTTTTTTCGTTGCGCTTTTTCGCAAGCTTTGAACAACATGGTATTAAAAATACTTTCTAAATCTTCGATTCGTTCTCTTAAAGAAGGGATCTTTATATTAAACACGTTTAAGCGATAGTAAAGATCTTCTCGGAATTCCCCTTTTTCAACTAGTTCTTTCATATTTTTATTTGTAGCAGCTAAAAAACGTACATTAACTGGAATTGGTGTAGTACTGCCAACCCTTATGACTTGTTTCTCTTCCAAAGTTCTAAGAAGAGTAGCTTGTAAATCTAATGGCAAATCTGCTATTTCATCTAAGAATATTGTGCCTTTGTTAGACGCTTCAATTTTCCCTTGATTCCCTTTGAGTTTAGCACCTGTAAAGGCCCCGCCTTCATAACCAAATAACTCTGTACTAATTAGTTCTCGCGGCAATGCTGCACAATTAATTGCGGTATAAGGATAGTCCCTTCTTTTGCTTTGATTGTGAATAAAACGAGCCATATAATCTTTCCCTACTCCACTTTCCCCTTGTATAAGAATGCTTGCATCACTTTTTGAAACCTTTACAGCCATTTGTATGGTCTTCTCAAAAGCTTCATTTTTAGTATTAAAGGCAAAATAATCGGGGTTTACTATAGTATTGGGTAAAGTTAACTTTGTTTTGGGATGTATAAATATGACGGTAGCTAACTGTTTGTCTTTACTCAATATTACTTCTGAATCGATAGCAAATTTCTTCCCATCCACTTCAATTTCATTCAATACCGAACCATTATCAAAATTACTAAATATTTTCTTTTCTTTTGATTTCAAATCAAATTTGTTTTTTTCAAACAACATTAAAAAGTCTTGAGCCGGCTTATTTTTGAATAACTCAATACCATTTTTATCAAACGAAATAATACCTGTTTTTTCGTTCAACTTATTAACGTAGTCGGTTAATACACTTGATAAAACCTGTTCTTTGATTTTTGTTTTATTAAACTGGTATCTTTCCGTAACGGCACGAGCACCGGCACCTGCCAGTGTATATAACTCTTTCAAATCATTTTTGGGACCTATGCGGCAAACGTCAAATGTTCCTATATAAACTCCATCAACAAAAATAGGACATGCAGAACAATCCCAGCCCCGAAGAGCTAAACAGTAATGCTCATTCCCTGAAGTAGCCATAGCAGTCCGTGTTCTAAGCGCAATTGATAATCCTGTAGAACCAACATTTTCTTCTGTCCATCGTGCCCCAGGACATATTCCGGACCGGTCAGCTAATTTTTGTGATTTATGATCGGCCATCACTTCTAATAAATATCCATCTGCATCCGCAAGCAAAAGAAGGTATCCTCCCCCTTTTAAACGTTTACAAAATTCCTCCATAACTGGTACTGCGGCGTTAATCAGGTCGAAATTTTTTTGTTGTCTGCTTACAAAATCACTTTGTTTAAGATGTGAAAAAATTTCTTCCTTTTCATAGGAAACGCCCAATTGCTTACACCTATTCCACGAATCTAAAATTTCTTCTCTTACGTTGATATTAGTAGTTCCCTCAAGAACAAACTGTGTCCAATTCTCATCTGCCATTGTCATATATATTCCTCTCCGCAAAACTGAATTTTTTATATCCTGTTACAGTCAATGTATATATTTACCAGATCCAATAGCCTTGATAAGGTTCAAAAAAAAAGTTTCTTGTTTTGATGTGAACCGAATATTAACGAATATGGATAAAGCCCTTTTCTAGTATCGGGAAGGGTTTTTTTTACATTTTAAAGATCTCTCATTAAAGCTTTCTATAAATTTTCATCATAAAAATGCCATTTTATCAGCTATTTCATCCAGAACCATTCCGCTTTAAGATAAAGGCATAATCAAGTTTATTCTTTGATGTTGAAGGACGACCCTCGAGTCTTCCTTTCATCATACCAAAATTAATAGAATCCACTTCCTTTGAACAAATCGTATCAAAAAGGATTTTTAAAGTAAATTTTACAGTATTAATTGTTAGATTATTTTGTCTATATTGTCACACCATACATCAAGTGGTCTAGGGATTTCCCAAATAAACAAGACCCCCAACCAAATGGGTTAAGAGCCTTTGAAACCTAAAACCTATAACAGTAAGTAATAATTAGGAAAATTCTCCCCCTCTTGAAAGTAGTTGCAGTTAATAGAGGAGATTGGAGTAGATTTATGATATTTATTCTCAAAGCACACTCGATTAGCAACATTATATTTTCGAGGGATTACCTGAGTTCTTATATTAAGTCTTCTAAGGATCTCCTTAGTGTCCTTGGATACATATTTCTTATTTCTTGGTTTTCCATCCCGTCTTTTTAAGGTGGAATCTTAAACAATTGGAATTTTTGGATTGAAGCATCAGAATACGCTACAAACATTCCATCCCACCTAAATATGATTTAATACTAGCTTAATTGTACTAAACCAGAAGTTTACTGGAACACGATTGAAGAAACTAGAAAAACGAAGAAATATCAAGGAAATCTCATTAAATAATTGGATTTGCGGGTAAATTCACTTTTTTAAAGATTAAAGAGAACAGTCATTTGACTGCTCTCTTTCACTTTCCTAAATATATTTCAAGGAAGATTCAACCTCTGGGAAGGTCAACTATAATGAAGCTTAAATCATTTCATTCAAAACTCGTTTTTAAAAAGCAAACGATGATTACGATAGGGATTCCTAGACCGCCTATAGGTGGGTCTTGCCTTTTCCCCCTCTTGAGCCACTTTCTTTGTGTAGTAGGCAATGTGCTTCATTTGCTTATTCATTCTCATTGCTTCTTAAAAAGTAATAGAAGTAAGCTAATCACACCATTCCGCTACTTAGTGAAGGGAGGGCTCATAGTTAAAAAGCAATTGGCTCCATGTGCTCGCTTTCCGCGGGCGAGCCGGGAGCCTCCTCAGCGCTGCATCTGGAGTAAATCTTCCCAATACCTCTGTTGATATACACATTCAATCCCTTCTCTCTTGTCTATCCTCAAAATTTCTATAAAATGTCCAAAGGCATTTTTCTAGTCGGTTGCGGAAATACTTCATCAAGTCTATTTAAATCCTCTTTTGTTAATTCAATAATAGCAGCTTCCGCATTTGCTAGTACATGTTCTTCTTGAACAGCTTTTGGAATAGCCAGACAATTGTTAGAACGGATTGTCCAAGCGAGAGCGATTTGTAAGGGTTGTACAGTGTATTTTTCTGCAATCTCTAAAATGGTTGGATCCGTTAACAGTTGTCTTCTTAAAGAACCTCCTTGAGCTAGCGGGCTATATGCCATAATAGGCATGTGATGTTCTCGCTGCCATGGTAAGAGATCATACTCTATACCCCTTGAACCAAGATGATATAATACTTGATTAATCATACAATTTTTTCCGTTAGTGGTGTTCCATAACTCTTTCATATCATCGGAATCAAAATTGGAGACTCCCCACCTTACTATTTTTCCTTCCTTGCGTAGCTTTTCCATTCCTTCAATGGTTTCTGCTAATGGCACACGTCCTCGCCAGTGTAAAAGGTACAAATCAAGAAGTTCGGTTCCCAGCCTTTTTAGACTGTTTTCACACGCTTTGGCAATCATATCTAATCCTGCATGATGAGGATACACCTTTGATACTAAAAAGACGTCATCTCTTCGTCCTTTAATTGCTTCACCTACTAAGCGTTCAGAATCGCCATCACCATACATTTCCGCCGTATCTATTAGTTTCATGCCTAATTCTATTCCGAGTTGTAAAGCTTTGATTTCCCTTTCTCTCATTTGAGGATTTTCTCCCATGTACCAAGTTCCTTGTCCTATTCTTGGCATAGAAGTTCCATCAGGCAATGTAACTACACGACTTTCAAGGGAATTTTTTATTTTTGTTAATTTATTTTCGTCCTGTACACTCATTAAAAATCAACACTTCCTTTTGTATCTTTTTCATGTACCTAATAACAAAAAAGGCGGCAATACTCTTTTGCAGTATTGCCGCCAGTAAATTACTTAATTCTTAACTTATTTCTATTTTAGTTAGAACCGCTGCTTGGCAGGGTGATAAGCTTCAATTCAACATCCATTTAGGCCATTATACTAAGTGGGCTCCACCATCAATAAGAACAGCCGTACCAGTAGTAAAACCATTTTTAGCAAGGTATACATAGGTTTCAGCTATGTCTTCCGGCTTTGCAATCCGTCCAACAGGGAGCTGTTGTGCAATGCCGTTGAACAGTGCTTGCCTCTGATCATCTGGCATTCCTGCATAGATTGGAGTGTCTACAATTCCAGGTGAAACCACGTTTACCCTAATAGGGGCTAGGTCTACGGAAAGTCCTCGAACCAATCCTTCAATGGCTGAATTGATTGCCGCTAACGTAGTAGCGCCTTGAGGAGGACGAACGCCATATACACCAGAGGTTAAGGTGATTGAGCTCTCATTGTTTAAATATGGAAGTGCTGAGCGGACGGTAATATATTGCCCCCAGAACTTACTATCAAACGCCTCTTTAGCACTTGCCACAGGCAATTCGCTAAAGTGCCCCATTGCGCCTTCTCCTGCTGTTACCACAAGGTGGTCAAATTTTCCAACCTTGCTGAAAAATTCTGCTACTTTTTCTTCGCTTCGAAAATCGATTTCATTTCCTTCTACATTGCCACCAAGAACTTGTTTTGCTTCATTTAATTTGGAAACAGAACGGCTGGCAATGATCACTTGAGCTGATTGATCGAGAAACGCTTTGGCAGTTGCTAAACCAATACCAGAAGTACCCCCTAAAACAACTACTCGTTTACCATTTAATGACATAGTAAAACCCCTTTCTTATTAAAACCTTTTTTGTATTGAAATTTATTGTGAAATATTAATTTCTAAAACGATACTATTGAGTACTTACGCTATTATTCAGCTAATAATTTTAAGGATTCACGATTAAAGGCAGGAATGTCATCCGGAAAACGGCTTGTTACAATATTATTGCTTACCACAACTTCTTCATCTTTGTAGTTAGCACCTGCATTTTTGAGATCATTCCTTATTGATTTGAAACCTGTTATGTCGACGCCTTTTAATAGGTCTGTATCAATTAATACTTGTGGGCCATGGCAAATGGCAAAAACAGGTTTACCTTCTTGTATAAATGCTTTTGCAAATTCACCAAAACGGTCGTCTTCTCGTAATAAATCGGGAGAGAAGCCGCCAGGGATGAGTAAAGCATCAAAGTCTTGAGGATTAACTTCCCCAATTCCTTTATCTATTTTTACTACTTCACCTTTTTTACCAGTAATATCTTTTCCAGCCTGTATGTCGATTGTGATCACTTGATGACCAGCATCTTTAAATGCTTGTGCTGGTTCTGTGAATTCTACATCTTCAAATAAGTCTGTTATTAGTGTAGCGATTTTTTTGCTCATTATGATGAGCCCCCTTATAATTGTAAAAGCATCGTTGGTATTATTCTCATTTAACACAATAAATACAGTAATCTACTGTGTTTATTATATGATACTGCTAGATATATGAAGGTATAAAAACATTTAGTATCGCTCTGTCACGTGTTTAATGATGGTGATGCCCTTTGGAAGAATTCGTGATGTCAAATCCTGCTTGCGGCACATAGAAATACTTGATTCAAACCCCATCTAAAAACGGTTCCCTTTTATCAAGTAAAACATCAATGCCTTTGTTTGTTTTCAAAATTTCATCATGGTCCGTGGGCGTATCAAGTTTTACTTCATAATGGGCATGGTCCCCATGGTCCAATGTAACGTAGACACGAACCATTTTCCCTTCAGCCTCTTCACTTTCCAACATTTGTTTCAGCACTTTAGCAGCATTTCGGTTAATTTTGCAGTTCATATCATTGTCTCCTATTCTAACAACTTTTATCTTTTTAATTAAGGAATCCTGTAAACAACCTCATAACCTGATTTCACGGTTTCATCCATATTCAATTCCCTAGAAAAATCAAAAAGGTTTCCTTGCTGATGTCCTCCTTTTTACCTTTCGCTTTTTGTAATTTCTGCCAGAAGCTCGTATGAATGCAGGCGAGCTTTGTGGTCGTAAACTTGGGCAATGGCCATGATTTCATCTGCCTGGCTCTCCTCCAAAAATGTATGCAGCTTGTCCTTTACCGTCTGCTGACTGCCAACATTCGATGAGCCTAATTGCTGCTCGAGAGCCTTTAATTGGTAGCTGCTGGCCACTTCGGATATGTCATCTACCGGTGGTTGAAGCGGTGTAAGGTTGCCACTCATCAGATTCAAAAATTGCTGCTGTATTGTTGTAAAAAGGCGCTTTGCCTCTTTATCCGTTTCTGCTGTAATGATATTCAATGCCACCATCGCATACGGCTTATCGAGAACATTCGAAGGCTTAAACGCCTTGCGATAGATCTGTAGAGCACCCAGAGTGTTAAGTGGCGAGAAATGGGCGGCAAACGCGAATGGCAAACCCAGTTCTCCGGCCAGCTGCGCACTGAAGCCGCTTGAACCCAGCAGCCAGACTGGAATATTCAAACCTTCACCTGGAATCGCTTTTATAGGGTTCCCTTGTGCCAGTGATGGATCAAAGTAACCGCGGAGTTCCGCTAATTGCTCAGGAAAGTCATCTCCGGTACTTCCCAAGTCGCGTCTCAATGCACGAGCGGTCCCCTGATCTGTACCGGGTGCCCGCCCCAGACCAAGGTCAATTCGCCCAGGATATAATGATTCAAGAGTGCCAAACTGCTCAGCGATGACGAGCGGTGCGTGATTCGGCAGCATGATTCCTCCTGAACCAATCCTGATTTTTGATGTACCTGCTGCCACATGGGACATCACCACAGAAGTGGCGGAACTGGCGATAAACGGCATATTATGATGTTCTGCGAGCCAAAAACGGTTGTAACCAAGTTTTTCAGCAAGCTGTGCGAGTTCCAATGTATGGCGGAAAGAGTCAGCAGGAGTACTTCCGGCTGTTATCGGTGAAAGATCAAGCACCGAGAATGGAATTTCGTTTAGTTTATTTGCATGTTTAGACATAAGTTCATCTTCTTCCCTATCTAATTTTTTAAAAAACTAATCTAATACTGGAATTTTATGCGTCGGAAAGTAAGGCAACACAAACTCTCCAAGCTCCTGGATGACTTCCTCGGGAGGGCGCTTTGAAAAATACAATACAAATGCCAGGTGATTGACACCAATGGATTGAAATTGATATAGAATTTCTAATAACTGTTTGCGCCCTACACGAAATCCTAACGGAATCGGAACAGGAAACGAATCGATATTTTCCGATAAATCGATAAATAAAGTCTGAGTGAAAGGTTTAAACACTCCTGGAGCGTGAATTTCCGACAACTCGCGATATTCGTTAATCAATTGAGTTTGTTGTGGGAAAATCCTCGGGTACTGGATCCAGCCGTCCCCATTCTGGGCGATCCATTCAATCGATTGATTGCTGAATCCTGTCACCATGGTCGGAATCGAAGAAAAAGGTTTGGGGATCATTCTCATATCCGTTCCATCGATGATGCCTAAATCGCTGTTGATTGTCGGATTGTCCTCCTTTAACAGCCGTTCAAGGAATGCATAATTCTTTTTAAACAGCCCTCCACTTTCCAGCTTGGATATTCCCAAAGCTGTGAAATCTTTATCCCGGTCTCCTGAAGCCACTCCCATGATCAGGCGTTCAGGAAACAACCGGTCAATAGATGATGCTTCCTTTGCCACTCGGACAGGATGGCGCAGCGGGAGGACCACACTCGCCGTCCCAAGTGCAATATCCTTGGTATGGGCCGCAAGATAGGTCAAATAAATCCATACATCATACATTTGACCATTATCATCAATATTCAAATTCTGAATCGTAACGTCCCGAAGCCACAATGCCGCGAAACCATGGTCTTCAATTTTGCGGGCAAGCGACAGCTGATTTTCCATAATCGGATATTTGGACATCCTTGCCGTCGGAATCGCGAAACCAAGCGTCATTTTATCCTGTTGGTACAACCTGTTAAATGCTCGATGCTGTAATAAACTCACTTCAATTCTCCTTATATTTTTGTACCAATGTATTTTTCGAACTTTTTAATCGTCTCCTCATTACGGCGATAATACGTCCATTGTCCGATTCGCTTCATTTCAACCAGTCTGCTTTGCAGCAGAATCGATAAATACTGTGAAGTAGTGGATTGCGAAATCCCGGCCTTGCTTCGGATATCCCCTACGCAAACCCCGCCTTCAAATCCTTCATCAGCAATAATATGGGCTTGCGGTGAAAAATGACTGTCGGGATCTTTTAACATTTGAAGAATGCTCACCCTCGTCTGGTTCGACAATGCCTTAAAAATTTCAACGGCTTGTTCATCATTTAAGCGTTCCAATTCCTGCTTCAATGTCATTTGCCTCTTTCTATATCGATTATCACTATCCCAATGGAAGCTGGATAGATGATCTGAAAGTATAACGCCAAATCGGTAATTCGCGATATTAATATATTAGCCATCTGGTCCGTCCAAATCAAAAGATTTGTTTCGAAGGAGATACGGCGAAAAACTCCCATCTTAAAAAAGACGACTAAAAAACCTGCATATAACAGGTTTTTCCGACGGTTCCGCCACTCCATCTTTGTAAACTTATTCCATTATCTTTAGCTTATACACTTCTCTAGTTGATACAAGGTCTGCAATATTGTTCCTGTATTCCTGATAATGAGCCGACTGAATATGGTGTTCCAGCGCTTCCTCATCCTTCCACACTTCATATAAAACAAAAGTTTGGTCTTCAGATTGGTGCAAGTCATACTTTATACAACCCGCCTCTTCCCTTGATGCAGCTTGGACCTTTTTGAGTTCTGATAATAGTTGCCCCTGCAGGCCTTCTTTTGGTTTTAATACAGCAGTAATTACAATATGCTCCATTTTCATCCCCCTTAATAATGAATAGTTTGTCCGTGTTACGATATTTATAAAGTTTTACTAGGTCGTCTTTTAAAGGTATATTTTTTACACGATGCTGGGTTCATATTGAATCAGAGTTAATTTTTGGTGTATTTTTCTTACATTTGGATAGCCGAAAGCCTACGAACCCGAATAATGGACACTTAAAAAAAGTCCCTTATTCGGGTTATTGTTTTCGCTGGACAAAAACCCGTTTATAATCATTTAGAGGAATAACCGGAGGAAATTTAAAATGAGTAAAATTATATTTAACGAGATTCAGATAAAATTATTAGAGAGTAATCCGAATGTGGACCATGTGTCCGAACGTTCTATTTCTTATACACCCGACTTTAAAATAAGAGCTGTAAAAGAGAATTTTAATGGAAAGGGCCCCGCACAAATTTTTATTGAGCAGGGGTTTGACCTTCAAGTTATTGGTTCGGCCATATCGGTCAATCCTGTTGATACAAAGGTACGTGCTCCTAAGGAAAGAGTTGAGGAAGTTCCTAAAATTCTAGGTTGGGATGTAGCAGGAGTCGTCGAAGAGACAGGACCGGACTGTTCATTGTTTCGTCCGGGAGATGAAGTTTTTTATGCTGGCAGTATTGCACGACAAGGAGGAAACAGTGAATACCATCTGGTCGATGAACGAATCGTTGGGCGCAAACCTGTTTCCTTAAGATTTGTGGAAGCCGCAGCTCTTCCCCTAACCTCCATTACAGCTTGGGAAGCGTTATTTACCCGAATGTCTATTTCCCAAGATCCGGGCCCTAACAAAGGAAAGGCTCTGCTGATCATTGGTGCAGCCGGGGGTGTAGGTTCCATTGCCACTCAGCTTGCAAAACAAGCGGGGCTTACTGTAATCGGGACTGCTTCCCGGTCGGAAACTGTTAGCTGGGTTAAATCAATGGGCGCTGACTATACCATTAATCACCATGACCCGCTCCTTCCACAACTTCAAGCAATTGGATTTACAAACGTTCCGTACATTTTTTGCCTTAATGCTTTGGAAAAACACTGGGCCGGTATTACCGAAGCTATTTCTCCGCAAGGAGTTGTGTGCGCAATCGATGATCCAGCCTCTCCGCTGGACCTCAAATTGCTTAAGCAAAAAAGCGTCACCTTCGTGTGGGAGTTTATGTTTACTCGCCCTGTTTACGAAACAGATGATATGATTGAGCAGCATCTATTGCTTAATCGTATTGCTGATGCTGTGGACCATCAAAAATAAAAGACAACACTGGCCGAAGTCCTTGGACCGATCTCAGCAGAAAATCTCCGTCTAGCCCACAAACTTTTGGAGAGCAATAGGACGATTGGTAAAATTGTACTAGAAGGTTTTGTTTAAAAACCTGTTTGCAGAGAGTATAAAAAACAATGAGGTTTCCCGATAAATAGGTGATTCGATAATTGCAATTGGATATAAATATAAAGCCGACTGATCGCAGCCGGCTTTAATTACACAAAGAAACTTTCTTTTACTTATGATATGGTCCAGATGGTACTTCTTTAAAGATACTTCCTATACTGATTGATTCCAACGTTCTATCCCAATCTGAAACACAAAAATAAGATCTTTTTTAGGATATACATTAAACCTAAACTTTGAACTAAGAGTACTCTAGTTTAGGATACTATGTTTAAGGGGTCTCTGCTTGGGTGTTGATGGCTGACCATACTAGAGGCCGCATTATTTAGAATAGCGCATTTCACACCGGATGAACAATACTCGCATTTAAACTCCCAATATAAGCTCTATGTAACCCCACTACGTATTTTTTAAGTATTAACACAAGGAGCACTTCCCGGTCTTACGCTATGTAAGAATCCGCTAAATTTTGAGGATCCTCAGGTGAACGGATAGAATATTTTACAAACTGTTCCTGCGATTCCTTAATTTCCTGCTTAATTCGTACTACTTCAAAAATTGACATAGATTCCATTTCTCCAAACTCCCTTTCCTTCTTGTTTTTCGTTTTTCCATTTTTTCTTTTGCTTTGCGAAGCGAGTCGGGAATAAATGTGATTCAACGCTCCTCACACAGCAGGGAAGGTTCATACGTTCCTCCTGGACGAGATGCCCAAGTGAGCTGGAATGGGCCTGATTTAATTTTTAAAAATAATTACAACCAGCCTATCCTCATTCAGGCGAAAACACTAGAGGACAAATTGATTGTTAATGATTATTCTTCTGATGTCATTACTTATAGGCCTAAAAATGTTCCATCTCTTCCAAAGGATTGAAATTACATGCCCAAGTGAGGTTGCTTACTTGGGTTTTTATGGAAAATTTAATCTTTGAAGTGTTAAGAAGGATATCTCACCACTACATGTAACACGGCCTCTTCATCACCGATATTCTTATAAAGATGTTTGCTCGCAGCTTCAAACTTAATGGAATCAAACTGTTTGAGTTGGTATACCCTCTCCTCGACTTTAAAGCTGATATTTCCCCTCATTACCGTCACAAATTCCATTGCTCCTTGATGATGCGGCTCCGGCGAGTACATGGCTTGCAGTCCAAGAAATGCTCGATATATTTCCATTGTTGGTCCATCTGTATTCCGAAAAACTGTCTCTACTCTCCATGTTTGGTCTGGCCCATAAATCATAAAGCCCTCTCCACATCTCGAAAGATCGACATGGTCGTCCATTACTAAAATTCTTGTTAAAGGGATCGATAACCCTTCTGTAATTTTCCATACAACTCCTAATGTAGGATTCGTTTCTCCCCTTTCAATCTTTCCTAACGTGAGCCTGCTAACACCTGTTTTTTCGGCAAGCTCCTCGAGGCTCAATTTTTGTTCGCTTCTAATGTTCCGAAGCAGCCCGCCCATTTGTTGAATTAATTTTCTTGTTTGTTCATCTTCTAATCCCATCATTAGGTCCTCCATATTTTCGTATATTATTATATACATTTTATCAGTTTTAATATATTATACTATACTGTAGCTTATTTTAGGAGTGAGTACTTTGTGGAAGAAGAATATTGTTGAATTTCCCCGATTATTATCGATTGGAAATATTTCAAATGGTTTTGTGGCCTGGCTATTCGGCGCAACTGGACCATTACTGATTGTTTTACAAGCTGCTTCGAAAGGCCACCTATCTGATTCAGCGATTACATCCTGGATCTTTGCTATTTATGGAATTGGGGGATTGCTATCGATTGGTCTCTCCTTTTATTACCGCCAGCCGATTGGATATGCTTTTTCAATTCCTGGTGCAATTCTTGTCGGAGCATCCTTATCTCATTACACATTTAGCCAGGTAGTTGGTGCCTATCTCGTTACAGGCATCGTCATTTTTCTTTTAGGAATATCTGGAATGATCCATAAATTAATGAAGGTCCTACCTATGCCAGTCATGATGGGAATGGTTTCCGGCGTCCTTCTTCCCTTTGGTACAGATATGTTTCGTTCTGTTCTCGACAATCCCTTGTTAAATGGAATTCCTTTTCTAGTATTTCTTGTTATTTCTTTTTTCGGCAAGCTGTCAAAAAAATTCCCTCCCATTGTTGGGGCAATTCTCACATCTATTGTTTTATTAAAAGTATTACCAGGAATTCAAGTTCATGGTGTATCATTTTTTTTGGCGGTACCGCACGTGGTCTTTCCTTCCTTTAATTTATCTGTGATGGGCGAACTGGTTATTCCGTTAGTGCTTACGGTCATCGCAATACAAAATGCTCAAGGAATTGCTGTTCTGGAGAGTGCGAATTATCTCCCGCCCATTAATTCTATGACGAGTTGGAGCGGGATTGGATCGATTCTTAATGGTTTTATGGGCGGCCATTCTGCTTGTATTGCCGGTCCAATGACTGCCTTATTAGCAAGTAAGGAATCTGGATTGAAAGAAAATCGTTATGCCGCTGCAATCGTATTAGGAATTTTGTCATGTTTATTAGCTGTTTTTGCACCAATGGCAGCAGCCGTTCCCCATTTGATTCCCTCCTCATTAATTAAAATGCTGGGGGGGCTGGCCATGATTAATGTCCTGATTGACTCTTTGAAGACGAGCTTTTCAGGGCGTTTTAAAACAGGTGCTTTATTTTCATTTTTGATTACGATTTCTGGAATTTCTCTCTTTCATATCGGGGCACCTTTTTGGGGATTGGTTGGAGGAACCTTAGCTTCCTTCTTCTTAGATCGAACAGATTTAAAAACTTCTGCTTCACAGGATCAAACAACTCAATCGGTTTAATAGTCACAAAAAATGGCTTGGAGTTTCCTCCAAGCCATTTACCATTATTCCCCTTTTGTAATATCTGCCAAAATTTCATGAGAACGAAGGCGGGCTTAGTGATCATACACCTGGGCAATCGCCATAATTTCATCAGCCCCGCTTTCCTCTATAAAGTTCTGAAGCTTTTCTTTCACTGTTTTAGGGCTGCCCACAATAGATAAACCTAATGAATTTTGAAGAGCCTCTATTTCATAGTTGCTTGCCATTTCATGAATGTTATCAACTGGTGGTTGGAACGGCACATCCTTACCACGCATTAAATTCAAAAACTGCTGTTGGAGAGTAGTTGCAAGAAGCTGTGCTTCTTTATCCGTTTCTGCTGCAATCACGTTTAACCCGACCATTGCATACGGCTTGTCCAGTACTTTAGAAGGTTTAAATGAACGTCGATATAAGTTTAGAGCAGGCAGCGTGTTATGTGGTGAGATATGGCCGGCAAATGCGAATGCAGACCAAGTCCTCCGGCCAGCTGGGCACTAAATCCGCTTGAACCTAACAACCAAATTGGAATATTCAAACCTTCAACTGGAACAGCCTTAACATATTTGTTTCCTTGTACTAAGTCAGGATCAAAGTAACCGCGGAGTTCAGCTAACTGTTCTGGAAAGTCATCTCCAGTACTTCTCAAATCACGTCTTAATGCACGGGCAGTAAGCTGATCTGTACCTGGCGCACGGCCAAGACCAAGGTCAATTCGGCCAGGATATAAGGATTCAAGGGTCCCAAACTGTTCAGCAATCACGAGTGGCGCATGATTCGGCAGCATGATCCCGCCTGAACCTACCCGGATTTTTGATGTACTTGCAGCGACATGTCCTATCAATACAAAAGTGGCAGAGCTGGCGATAAACGGCATATTATGATGTTCAGCGAGCCAATAGCGTTATACCCAAGTTTTTCAGCAAGCTGTGCTAACTCCATTGTATTGCGAAATGAATCAGCTGGTGTGCTTCCGGCCACAATCGGTGAAAGATCAAGTACCGAAAACGGAATTTCATTTAGTTTTTTTATATGGTTAGACATACGTTCATCTTCTTCCTTAATGTTTGATTTATAGAGGATAAATACCTGGGTTAATTCAGCATGGAGGCAGTCGGCCTTTTTAGGGGTCCGATGCCCCTAAAAAGCCGCCAACACACTTTTAGTCATTAGGAGCAATGCATAGCGAGCGACACGATTCCTGGCGTAGCCGGGAATTTTCTATGCTCTTAGGTACACTAAAACATCCGATTAACATCTTCCCATTCGTCCAAACAAAGCTACTCCGGTCTGTTGTTGTTTTAGAGGATCCTTCATTAACGCTATCGCGGCAACAACTGCCATAAATGCCTTTTGTGCTGATTCTCAATCCTGAGCAAATTTCTTACTGTCGGGTATGTTCCTATCCTTATTTTTATTTCTTCTCCCACTGCTGAATTTGATGGATGCTGCTGAAGTCGCTGTATAAATTCAAATTTTTTTGAATTTTGTTGAATTTTAGCTTATAATTATTGTCGACTGATTTCATTAAAAATTTACATTGTCCTAATAAACGAATATTTCTAAACAATCCTCTTTTCTTATTTAACGCACTTTATGACAAAAAACGTAAGCGTATACACTATCCCTAATTTTTAAAAGAGGTGATATAGAATGAAAAGTCAATTTATTTCATTAAATGTTAACGAATCTCCAACCGATGAAAAAGTGAGGCTTTCAAAAGTTTGGGGAAATTTTGTTTCCGGAAAAGAATTGGATGTAAAAGTGAGACCTCTAACCCAGCAATCATGGATTCGTTCCTTAGAACACGGTATCAATCCGATAAGAGGAATAGCCCCATTTACTTTAACAGAGGAAAAGATTTTAGAATATAAATCGTCTATGCCTCTTTATTCCATTATAAAACCTATATTTTCAGAATTAAAAGAAGTAGCTATCGACTCAGGTCATCTAGTGGTTTTTTGCAATAATAATGGAGAAATTATTGATTTAGAAGGAGATTCGTTGCTTAAAAGGGCAGCGGAAAGAATGAATTTTACAGTTGGAACTTCATGGTTAGAAAATAATATTGGAACTAATGGTATTGGTACTGCTCTCGCTACAGGTTCTCCTATGCAAGTTTTTGCTAGTGAGCATTTTTGTGAACCCGTCCATAATTGGACATGTTCAGCCGCTCCTTTTAGAGATCCTGCAACAAATGAAATTATTGGAGTAATTAATTTAACAGGGGAATGGAGGCTGATACATCCTCACTCGTTGTCTACTGCTATTTCAATAGCACAGACCATTGAAGGGAAACTTCTTAATATACTTGAACTTGAACGGTATAAGTTATTGGACCATTATATGGAATCAAGTATTAGAAACCCAAATAGAGTAACAGCAATACTTGATCGTGCAGGTCAAGTAATAAAGGCTAACCATCTTTTTTATGCAAATGGATGGGTCGAGGACAATAGCAACTGTATAACTGATCTAGAAAATCTAAATTTAATAAATGAGCAAAGATGGCAGTCGAAAAAAAGTGAAGGTTGGTGGTTCGAATTAGTTCCTTTTTATTATAGGAATAAACGAATCGGATCCGTTGTACAGGCTATTTCACCAAAGGTTTCCGCGAAGATTTCTGAAAATAATGTAAAATATTCTTTCTTAAATCTTATTGGTGAATCTAAAGATTTTCAATCTGTGATTTCAGAAGCTCGTACTATTGCAGACCTAAATTTACCGGTACTTATTGAAGGAGAAAGCGGAACCGGAAAGGAATTATTCGCACAATCTATTCATGCTGCTAGTTCTCGTTCTTCAGGACCCTTTATTGCTGTTAACTGTGGGGCAATTCAAAAAGACCTTGCAGAGAGTGAATTATTTGGTTATGAAGAGGGAACCTTTACAGGAGGACAAAAGGGAGGAAGATCAGGGAAATTCCAACAGGCCGAAGGCGGAACTATATTTCTAGATGAAATAGGGGAAATGCCGTTAAATTTGCAAACCATTTTACTACGAGTTCTTGAAGAAGGAGAAATTGTTCGCCTTGGTGGTAAGAAGCCTATAAAATTAAATGTAAGAGTTATTGCAGCTACTAATCGTGATTTAAAAAAAGCTTCACAAGAGGGAACATTTCGTCTTGATCTTTATTATCGACTGAACATTCTTTCGCTACAGATCCCACCATTGCGTGGTAGATCGGAAGATATTCCTCTGCTACTAGACCATTTGTTAAAAAACGTTTGTAGGCAGATGGGACGCCCCCAACTTAAGATCGATAATGAAGCATTACAATTCCTTGAACAATACGAATGGCCTGGGAATGTTCGAGAACTGCGAAATTTCGTTTATAAAATGGTTGTGAAAGTACTAGATAATAATCCAATAACTATTTCTGATCTTCCAAAAGAAATTATTGATCATAAAAACAATAAACAGCATGACTATAATACTTCAAATCATAACAATACTAAATATGGGCAATCTCTCTTAACCCCACAATATGATTCCAAAACTAATATCCAACTTTTAAAAGATCAGGAACTACAGACAATATTAAAGGTGCTTGATGACGTAAATGGTAATGTTAAAGAGGCTGCTAAAAGACTAGGAATACATCGAAGTACAATATACCGAAAGCTCTCGCGTCTTAATGAACTTAAAAATCAAGGGAATGTTACTACGTTTACTACATAAAGTACTTACACGAAAAATGTTGTGAATTATATAAATTTATAAAATAAAAAAATCACAAAGTCATTTCAGAGAAGTGATATTATTCCTTTTGTGTAGACAGTTTAGACCTATGGCTATCCTAGGATTACAGCTGTCATCAGATAAAATTCCTATTCTTTATTTTTTAGAACTTGACTGCAGACTTTTCGGTGAATAACTACCTTTTTAGAATTAAGGACAGACGTAATTTCTAGCGTCTGTCCTCAAGAAATGTTCAGTTTTATGGTACTAAGATAGCTCGGCCATTTATTTTACCTTCATGGAGTAATTGTAGAACTTCGTTCACTTGATCAAAAGGAAACTTAGTAGAGTGAAGTTTTACTTTACCTCGACCAAACAGTACCATAAGTTCGTACAATTCGTTATAGTTACCAACTAAGCTACCAACAATGCTATATTCATTATTTATAATATTTAAAGATGGGACGTTTACAGTTCCACCATAACCAACCACAAAATAATGCCCACCCTTTCGAAGCATCTTCATACTATCAGCATGGGTTTGGTCCGATCCCACAAAGTCTATAATGATATCGGGTCCTTTGTCTTCTGTTAATGTTTTTATGTTTGGAATCATGTTATGGTCTGCTTTTACTGCGTTGGATGCTCCTAATTCCAACGTCGCATTTAAACGTGCTTCATCTCTATCAACAGTGATAATGTCAGCGTTTCCAAGTTCGCGCATGATTTGTACACCAATATGTCCAAGTCCGCCCATCCCGATCATCACAACTTTAGTTCCAGGCATAGCTAATGGTGCTGCTTTACGAACCGCACGATAAGCTGTAATGCCTGCATCTGCGAATGGAGCTACATCCGCAGGATCCACAATATCAGGTAATTTAATTAGTGCACGTTCAGAAGTTTTTAGGTATTCTGCATATCCTCCATCAACGGTAAGTCCGGAAAATTTTAATTTTTCACAATGCATATCTTCTCCAGCTCTACAACTCAAACATTTTCCACAACTAGATACAGGATGAAGAATTACTGGATCTCCAACTTTAAAATCAGTAACAGCGGAACCCACTTCATGAACCCATCCAGCATTTTCATGTCCAATAATATGAGGCAATTCAGTTTCTAAGGTTTCAGCCCATACGCCTTCTATTAAATGTAAATCGGTATGACAAACCCCAGCGCCAGCAACTTTAATAATGACATCCGTCGGGTCGGTTATCACTGGATTGGGGACCTCTTCAATAACTAATGGTTTGTTATATTCATATAATCGTGCTGCTTTCATTCATTTCCATCTCCTTTTTCTGATTATTTTGTTTGATAACGTGTATCCAGTAGGCCACGACAATAGATACCATTAAACTCCATTGACATACGTGTTCTTCTAGCTTCTAATAGATAGTCTTTAAGTTCTAACGGTTCGATTCTTTCTCCTGTATGCTTTTTAAAAGCTAAATCATTAGGATGACTACTTAATCCTAAATCTTTATTAAGGGTTAAATAACGATTTAAAACTGCTCTATCTTGAATAGCAGAATGGGATTCTAGTTCATTTATAGTAAGGCTTAATAATTCCTTATCCATTCCAAAGTTAATCAAGTCACGAAGTAGCTTCTCTTGTCTTGCAATATACGATTTGATTTGGAACTTTTTCCGCACTTCATTTAAATCTCCTGATGCCATATCACTAAAAACTTCACTGAATGATTTTCCTTCAGCCACTCCTTTATTTATTGCCTCTGAAGCAGAATGATCTTTAAGATTAAAATTGAAGTTTTTTACCCAGGGAATTTCCATTACTCGATCCCTGATGTCTTCGGCCATTATAAAAGCGAAATTTGGAGAACACCAATAAGTGGGAAGACGCATTGAAACACTGACATTATCTCCTTCAATATTCACTTCATCTATGAAATTCATCTCTACAACAGACTTGTCAAGCTCAGGGTCGTATACTAAATTAAGTTTCTCCATAACTATTTCGTGATGTCGCATTTGGAATTCTCCTTTCCTAAACTGATTTCTATTATAGAACAGCTAATTTTTCCTTACGTAATAGTGCTTTCTGTGTTTCAATATCAATGTTATAGAGGGCAGCCGCGTTTTGGCCTAAAATTTTCTTCTTTACATTTAGATCCAACTTAGCTCCTGTCTCTTGAGCAATATCATCAGGTAATTCAAAGGCCATAAATTTCTCAATTAGCCAACCTGGTTCCCAAATCGCATAATCACTACCAAATAGAATTCTGTCTTCACCTACCCAGTAAAGTAATTCACTTATGATTTCTGCAAAATATCGAGGTCTATCGTGAATGAACGGCATAACCACAGCCAATCCGGCATACACATTTTTTTCCTGAGTAGCGATCCAACAAAAATCTTCTAATCTAGGAAGGCCGCAATGCTCTACTATAAAATTTAATTCAGGATAACAACTAGCTGCATCGTCTACGTCAGCAACATCAAAAGCATCTCTATTTAAAGGAGTAACTGTTGGTCCTTTATGAACATGAATATTTTTAATTCCTAGTTCGATACATTTCTCAAGATATCTCTTAGTCCGAGGTTCTGATAATTTATAACCTTTTGATTGCCCATACCAGTCAGCGGTATAAAGTTTAATACCTTGCCAACCATACTTTTCTATATTTTCTTCTAATTTTTCTAGGCCAAGTTCACCGTGTCGAGGATCAAGCGTACCGTTACAGATAAAACGATTTTTATACTGTTTAGCTAAGCGGTCATTGGCTTCAAAATCTCCGAATCCATTTTTATAAAATTCATTAAGCCAAACGGGTTGAAAAATAGCCATGTCTGCGTAGCCTTTTACTATAACATCATTAACTAAGTCAACAGGATTCATTTTTCTAAACTTTTCATAAGGCCATAAAAGATCTTTAGGAGTATGATCTTTATGGTAATCATAAAAACAACTAATAAATTCTTCACCATGTCGATTTAATTGGTTTTCTGGACTTCCATCCCATAGGCCTATATGTGCATCAATAACAAAAATTTCTTCTCCGTTAGCAGTTTTAAACATTTCAATTCCTCCCGGTTTTAATTTTTCAAAAATTAAATTCTAAGAAAATTCACTACAGTTATTTTAGTAGTTTTATAAATTCCTTTATAAATTTGGGATGATCAATCCATGCGCGTGATGTAACAAAGTTTCCATCTACAACCACTTTTTCATCAACAAACGTTGCTCCCGCAGCCTTTAAGTCTGGCTCTAAAGACCAAAATGCTGCACATCGTTTTCCTTTTAGATAGCCTAACGGAATAAGAGCAATTGCTGCATGACATTCGAAGGCTAATGGTTTATTAGACTCTACAAAATGTTTCACAATTTCATTAAAAGATTTATCATTTCGAATATATTCAGAAGCTCTTCGACCAGGAATGACAGCGCCTTCATATTCACTCGGATTAACTTCGCTAAAAGCGAGATTCGCTTCTACACGGTATCCAAGTTTTTCTGTAAAAGTATCAATTCCTGGTTCAAAATCATGAACAACAGTTTGAATGACCTTTTTTGTTGGTGCAGCAATATGAACCGTATAGCCTTCCTCTTGTAACCGATGTAAGGGGTACATAACTTCTTGAGACTCTGCCATGTCCCCTGTAATAATTAAAATTTTCCTATCCAACTTAAAAACCTCCTTCCTTTTTCATTAACCTCATGTATATTACTTGCAATTAACGTGCCAATTTAAAATTGAAGATCTTTACTATTGAAATACCATAGATACCGACACTATCACAGATAAAGATTTCGAAGGTTCTTTCCATTTTTTTAGATAGTTGAGACAACGAAATGCATAAAGGAACATCATTATTATGTTGTTTTTATAAATTTATTTTCGTGCATGTTTATGAAATAAAACTTTAAAAAGTAGTAAATAGTACTTTTTCCAAATTCGCAATATTCAACTTTTGTCTTAAATTGCGACATTAATTACTTTATTTTGCGACAAATTTTAGTTATTAATCTAGTGAAAATGGTTTAAATGCTAGATAAATATTTGCATAAAACTTGCTTATATAATTTACGAAAGTGTTTTAACTAAAACCTATGAAATCAACAAGACGAAATAACGCTTACTTAGAAATTCCTCAAATAATTAGAAATAATAAAAAAATGATGATTTAGGTATGGTTAGGTTACTGGTTCACTATCGGTCACTAGGGAGTATTTAGCCTTAACATCCATAGATCAGGACTAATTTGCGGTAACGGAGAAGCCTCTAATACGGTCCCTTCATTATCTATGTATCCAATAACGTGAATATCCTAATGTCTCCCCAATGCGTGCGAGATTCATTGATTCCTGTAATGCTTCATTTACCGTTTGATTAGTAGAGATGGGAGACTGATCTAAAATGCTTAATTTCATAAGATGAAAATCCCCTTTTCTATTATTCCGCTTCTTTCAATGTCAGTTTATATTCACCAATTTGCCCTTTTTCGTATAGATTCGTAATTGATGTTGAATATTCTTGAATCGTTCCGCGGAACTCAAGATGTCTCTCGAGTACGATTACATCAAATCTTCCTTTGTATAATAACGTTGCTATGTCATGGTAGTCGTCACTTGTAACATAAAAAGTTAACGATATCTGAGTTTTACCTTCTATCTTTTTTTCATCATATTGTGTGATTTTAATTTTAGTATCATTTAGTTGGATTTCTGTAACCATTTCATCATCGTCCCTTTCTAAAAGATAACATCTTCCTTATACATTTAACGTACTCTAACTTAGTTAGAAATGACGCCGTATGATATGATTTTTCTAGAATATCGTGACGAACGTAAACTTTCTACGTTCGTCACAACCATGTAAAAAGTTAATCAACCGGTAATACACCCGTTCGTAATATAAGGTTAGCCAGAATTTTCTGGTTGACCTTTTTGTTTATGGTCTTATTATTACGGTAGTCGGGGTAGAACGTCGCACCCGTGGAACTCGATTCCGTCAGCTAAACTGTTCACCCCCTACTTGTATAAACATGTTTCAGGCTGGTTGGGACCATGATCCCGTTTAACAAGCGAACCTATGACATTACAAGCAGCTATAGGGGATACCGACTAATATGTATTTCTAGGAGGAGGAGAAATCAATATGAATCCAGTGATTGGTCTGGATGTATCAAAAGGAGAAATCCAAGTTCAAGCATTTTTAGATAAAGGTAAACCATATCGTAAGAGTTTTAGTATTAAACATGCCAATTTGGTGGATCTTTCCGTTTATACCAAAATACCCAGTAGAATACTAAGTTAGATTAAAGGTAAATGATGATATATTCCTATTAAGTACTCTTTTGCTTTAATAAGTGGTTTGTATTCTTCCTCCATCAAATAGTCGAGAATAAATCGATCGTTTTCTTTTTTTATATCCCTAAGAGTAAAGAAATAAGGTGAATCTTCTTGTAGATCTTTTAAATCTTCAATTCGTTCCGCCAACACTTTGTTTTAAAGTTAAATAGTAAGACTATATAAGCGGTTTGTCTCATAGTATACTTTTTAACACTATGTAAAATAAAAGTGCGTACTTTAATTGTTGTTATATACGTTGTATACTTGCAATTGTTCAGTGAAGGGACATGATATCCCTTATTGCTGGCAGGTACAGATAATGCACTATAAGGATAATATTACTGTAAAAGTATAATTACCCTTTGGGAACATTATCACTGTACAACAATAAAAAAATTATAGGAGTGAATATAGATGGAATTACAATTAGCATTAGATTTAGTCAATATCCCAGAAGCAATTCAGTTGGTAAAAGAAGTGGAGGAACATATTGATATCGTAGAAATCGGAACACCTGTTGTTATCAATGAAGGTCTCCATGCAGTAAAGGCAATAAAAGAAGCATTCCCTAATTTAAAAGTTTTAGCAGACCTAAAAATCATGGATGCAGCTGGTTATGAAGTAATGAAAGCTTCTGAAGCAGGTGCAGATATCGTCACAATTCTTGGTACTGCTGAAGATATGTCTATTAAAGGTGCTGCTGAAGAAGCGAAAAAACAAGGTAAAAAAATCCTTGTTGATATGATTGCTGTAAAAGATCTTGCTGGACGTGCAAAAGAAGTGGACGCTATGGGTGTTGATTATATTTGTGTGCACACTGGCTACGATCTACAAGCTGTTGGAAAGAACTCATTTGAAGATTTACAAACTATTAAAAGTGTTGTAAAAAATGCTAAAACTGCAATCGCAGGTGGTATTAAATTAGACACACTTCCAGAAGTCATCAAAGTACAACCAGACCTTGTCATTGTAGGTGGCGGGATAACTGGACAAGCTGATAAAAAAGCTGCTGCTGCCAAAATGCAACAAATGATTAATCAAAGGTAATTCAGATCATGAATACAACTCAATACCTAGCTGAAATCATAAAAGAGTTAAATCGCTCCGTAGATTTAATTTCGGATGATGAAGGTGAAAAATTAGTAAATGGGATTCTTGAATCAAAAAAAATCTTTGTTGCAGGCGCAGGTAGATCTGGATTTATGGCCAAATCATTCGCCATGCGAATGATGCACATGGGGATAGATGCCTATGTGATTGGCGAAACAGTAACCCCTAACTTTGAAAAAGATGACATCTTAATCATTGGATCAGGTTCAGGAGAAACAAAAGGTTTAGTTTCCATGGCTGAGAAAGCAAAAAGCATCGGTGGGACGATTGCAGCTGTAACTATTTTCCCTGAGTCCACTATTGGACAATTAGCGGATATCACAATTAAGTTGCCTGGCTCACCTAAAGATCAGTCGGAGAGTGATTTTAAGACGATTCAACCAATGGGCTCATTATTTGAGCAAACACTTTTACTATTTTACGACGCTGTGATTCTTCGGTTCATGGAGAAAAAAGGTTTGGATACCAATAAAATGTACGGTAGACACGCCAACTTAGAATAAATATATTATTCCTCGAGGGAAAGACCTAAAGCTGTTTCCATGCAAAATTGCGGTCTTTCTGTTAGAATGAACTACTTCAATTTGTAATAATTTTAGGAGTGATAAAATGATTTCTTTAAATGGAAAAACTGCAATAGTTACTGGCGCAGGTAGAGGCATTGGACGTGCTACTGCTATCGCCTTAGCAAAAGAAGGCGTTCATTTAGGCCTAATCGGCTTAAATATGGCTAATCTAGAAAAGGTAGCTGCTGAACTAGCACAATTTGATGTAAAGGTTTCTGCAGCAACTGCAGATGTGACCGATCTTGAATCCGTTACCCATGCTGTTGAACATATCAAATCAGACTTAGGCCCAATTGATATCCTAATCAACAATGCTGGTGTTGCTAAATTTGGTGGGTTCCTTGATCTAACACCAGAAGAATGGGAAAAAATCATCCAAGTCAATTTAATGGGTGTGTATAATGTAACAAGAGCAGTATTACCAGGAATGATTGAAAGAAAATCAGGAGATATCATCAATATCTCTTCATCTGCTGGCCAAAAAGGTGCTCCTGTTACAAGTGCTTACAGTGCTTCTAAATTCGCTGTTTTAGGGCTAACAGAATCACTTATGCTAGAAGTAAGAAAACATAATGTCCGTGTTACTGCTTTAACACCAAGTACGGTCGTTACAGATTTAGCCATTGATACAAATCTTGTTAAAGGCAATGAAGAAAACGTGATGCACCCAGAAGACCTTGCAGAATTAGTCGTGGCTAGTTTAAAATTTAATCCAAGAGTATTCGTTAAAACAGCTGGATTATGGTCAACAAATCCATCATAAAACGAAGCAGATCCAGTGGGGTCTGCTTCTTTAGTTCGTACAAAATACTCTTATATGTATCTATGATACAAGGACATTACTTTCTATAAATCAACAATTAACTGGTTAACTTCATTCTGTGCTAAGCGTACAAGTATTTAATCGTATAAAGTAATAATTTGCCCATCCATGATTTTAATTAAAATATAATTTTTCCTATTAGTTCTTCCCTTTTATATTTATATCGCAAAACTTTTCATTTACATGGCCTTTTCAGCTATTTATTCTTTAATCTATTAAATCGATTAATTTTATATTGTTCAAAATCCCATTTCGATAAAAATGCTTTTGTAGAAAAATAGCCCGACCTATAGAGAAAATCGACTTCATCCCTATCCAAGTCAAAATCAGTAGCATTGATGTCACCTGTTGGAATTTGAATGGTCCGTTCAATTGCATCCTTGTTCAAATATCGTAAGTCATGGGCCTGAATCATTGTTTTAATTATGTTTTTAAAAAGGTGGAGGGGGGTTGGAATAACAGCATCTATGTTCACTTTATCTTTAACAAAACGAAAGCCGAACGTTGGAAACCGAGGATTGGCCGTATCAAATAACCATATTGGGAAGTTACTAAGTAAACCGCCATCTAAAATATAAGATTTTTTGCTGTCTTTTGATTTCCAGATAACAGGACGGTAAAAAAATGGCAACGATGCACTCATCATAACGGCGGATGAAATTTTTAAATCAGCAGGAGTCATCCCATAGCGGTCCAGATCATCTGGTAAAATAAGCATTTGCCCATTCGAAACATCAGAAGCAATGATTTTTAATTTATCTTTTGGAAGATCCGCAAACGTCTTAATCCCTTTATTTGTAAGAAGCGAATCCAGCCATGTTTCCAAATAATCATTTTTATAAATACCAAGATGAAACATTAGTTCTAATAAGGAGCCAAAAATAGGAATTCGATTCAAGTACGTCCTGCCTCGAAGCTTTGAAAAATCTAGTTTACTTAATTGATCTCTAATTTCATAACTTTTATAATCGCTGGCCAAAAGTGCAGCGATGATAGCTCCAGCTGATGTTCCAGCCAATCTCTGCCATTCAACTTTTTCCTCTTCCATCGCATGAATCGCTCCAATAAAAGCAATTCCCCTAGCCCCACCACCTTCAAAAACAGCATCTGCCTTCAATATTTTCCACCTCGCTATTTATTCATTCATTATATATCCTACATATTTCATTGATAATCAAATGAAAATTAATTACTCTATAATATTATCTTTATAGTATACTGCCTGTGATTATACGTCGAAAGTCATATTTCCCATTTCTTTCTACCTCATCTTTTTTAAATAGTAAAATTAAACCTTCCATGGAATATACAAAAAAATGAAGGATTAACATCCCTCATTTTTTTGTATATTTCATCGAATAGTTTTTGGCTGCTCAATACCTATTCTTGATCCGGCAATCTGACATCTTCTGTTTTTGATTCTATTACATGAACAAGTTCTTCAATAATATCGTTTAGTCTCATAATGCTGGTATCTTTTCTTAATATATTTGAAGTTTTATATATTAAAGTCATTTCTTGTTCACTCATTAATAAAGTCTTTTCTTGGTCACTCATAAAAATGCCTCCACTTTTATTAGATATCAAAAAGTCAATTGAATCTTCTTACGGTGCAAGTAATCTATGACTGAAATACATTCCACATATCTACGAGAAAGGTTTCTAATCAGAATTAATATACTGATCTAAAATTTTTCTATAATCATTTTTAAGTGATGATTCATTAATAAATCGTGTATTTAACTCATTAGCCAATAGCAGAACAAAGTCTTTGCAGAGATTTAACTTAATAGCAGAATCAAAGGCTTCTAGCAATTGTTCAGTGCTAAGGTTATGCATACTTGCTCACTCCACTTTACTCAATTACCTACATTCAAGTAATAATATGAAGATGGAATACTCAGTTGTAAAATCGTTATTATTAAAAAAAGCAGCTTGCCTTGAAGGTAAAGCTGCTTTTTTGTGCAATTAGGTTATCTATTAACAAAGAAAGGCACATCTTTAATAAAATGTTGTTTCTTTTAGAGATGTATACTATTTACTTGGGGCAACTAGTCCACGTACGCTATCTTCCAATCTACGAGCAATATCTTCATGCGTTTCTCTAGCTTGTTTTAAATAGTTGTCTGTTACAGATTCCCAAGCATTCAGTGCTTCATTTGTAGATTCGATGAATGCCTCGCTGCTTTGTTCTAAACGCTGCTCTGTTTTTTCAATTAATTCAAATGCAGAGTTAATTGGAGTTAAATAAAGCTCCTCTAATTTACTAGCTGCCTCATTTACTTGATTTTTTAAAGATTCAGTCATTACTTCAGTAGATTCATTTCCGTTAATAACATTGTATTGGAATATCCCATTACGCAAATTGCTATTTATTGTTGTAGCTTGTTCAAAAAGACCCTTTAAAGTATTGCGGTACACTCCATTGAACTTGGTTGTTTCTTTTATAGCCTTTAAGTAAAGTTCTTGCTGTTGTTCTCTAAGTTCTCTTGTACGAGAAACTGCAGATTCAAATTGTCCCCAAAAAATATTAATAAATGAATCTGTAACATAGCTTGTTTCGTTCTGCTTTTCTACCTTTAGAACTTCCACTTTTGGTACTTCCACTTTTGAAACTTCCACTTTTTTAACCTCTCCTTTTTTAACTTCCTTTTTTAGGACTTCTTCTTTTTGATCAATCACCTTTTGGCTCATCTTCGTTCCTCCTCATTTGTTTCGTTAATTTCTCTATTTTATCCTCCATATGAAAAGGAGGAAGGTAGAGCTCGAGAAAACTCATGTACATGTTGAAGAATTTATCGAGCATGGATTGGTATTGCTCGAGTTGTATTGCATGGCCCTTTAAATAACCTTTTCCAGTATCAGTTATTGAATAACATCGTTTGGCAGGACCACTTCCATTTGTATGCCACTCTGATTGCACAAGATTGTCTTTCTCTAGTTGTCTCAATAAACGATACAAGTTTCCTTGGTCAAGAGTGTGAAAACCGAGAGCTTGAAGCTTTTGAATGAGTTCATAGCCATGAAGTGACACCCTACTAAGAAGCAATAATATAAATGGAAGGATAAATTGCTTAGATGGAGTAACATTTTTTTCATTATTGTTATTTGTCATGACTACACCTCAATAAAATTACTATAGGTGTATTTTACACATATGAGCTAGATTTCGTCAATAGCACAAAGACAAAAAATGTATAATATTTATACAATTTAATAATGAATAAATTTTATGACTATTAAAAACAGCTTTGTAACAAATGCTTATGAATTAGGGAAGTTGCTTTCAACTCCCCGCTTCATCCTTTCAGTTTTACGAGATTGAGAGATTCTTGGTTTGAGATATTTTTGAAAATCACATACATACATTTAATATCGTTAATAATAAATTAAAAAGGCAGATGAAAGTTCAATTCCATTGAAACTTTCATCTGCCTTTTTAGATATTGAGCTTTTTCAGTGCCCTCGCCTAATACCGGATTCATCTACTAACTGCATAAAAGGTTTTATATTAAACAGTCCACTTTATGGATCACAGTTCGGTTAAAGGGGTAGGTGCCTTTTCTAATAAAAAGAGTTTATTTAGCTGAAAAATGAAAAAGCGTTTCTAATTGACGAACTATTTCATCTTTATCCGACTCAACCACTTTGAATTGCTGTGGTTTATTAAACAATTCACTAATTTGTTCAGGGAATGGCTGTTTAATATCACAACGTTCAATAGACTCATTAAATTTTGCAGGATGAGCGGTTGCAAGAGTGACACAAACCTCATTAGGTTTATTACACTTTTCGTATGCCGCGACTCCACAAGCAGTGTGTGGGTCTAATAAATACCTTGTTTCATCATAGTACTTACTGATGGTTTGTAAGCATTCTTCCCCATCAACTCCATGTGCCGCAAAATCCTTTTTCACCTGATGGAGCAATTCCTCGTTCACGACAATTTTTCCTTCTGTCTTGAATTTCTCCATTAAGGCAGACACTTCGATTGGATTTTCATCAAGCAAGTAGTACAAATAACGTTCAAAATTGCTTGCTACTTGGATATCCATAGAAGGACTATAGGTACTGCGGAACTCACCTGGCTTATACACACCATCACGGATAAACCCTTCTAAAATATTATTTTCGTTTGTCGCCACAATGAGTTTACCAACTGGTAGACCCATTTTCTTGGCAAGATATCCAGCAAAAATATCTCCGAAATTACCGGTCGGCACACTGAAGTTAACACTCTCTATGTCATGCTCTTTTTTAATTTGGAAGTACGCATAGAAATAATAAACGGTCTGCGCTAAAATACGAACAAAATTGATGGAATTGATGGCACGCAGGTGATATTTATCCTTTAGATCGACATCTGCAAACAATTCTTTGATAATTCTTTGACCATCATCAAACGTTCCTTTTATAGCCAAATTCAATACACTTTGGTCATCAATCGTCGTCATTTGTAATTCTTGCACCTTACTTACTTTACCGTGGGGATGCAAAATACAAATGCGAATGCCTTCTTTTCCTCTTACGCCTTCAATAGCTGATGCCCCCGTATCTCCCGAAGTTGCACCAAGAATATGAATCGTTTCACCCTTCTTCTTTGAAACATAGGAATATAGGTTTCCTAAGAATTGCAGAGCAATATCTTTAAAAGCAAAGGTTGGTCCATGGAAAAGTTCTAATACATACATATTATCCTTAAGCTTTTGTACCGGTGTTACCTCTGGGTGGCGGAAGCTAGCATAGCTTTTTTGGATCAACTCCTTTAACTCATTTTCTGGAATTTCACCGTCAACATAATAGGAAAAGATTTCGAAAGCTAATTCTTGATAAGTAAGTTTTGACATTGCCTTTAACTTTTCTGCAGGAAGTTGAGGGATTTTCTCTGGTACCAATAATCCCCCATCGTTTGCCAATCCCATTAAGACTGTATCAATAAAACCAATTTTATTTACGCTTCCGCGTGTACTAACAAAGTTCATAGTTATCCTCCATTGTTGATAATTTTTTAGATTAATATTGGTGCTGTTGTTTTTCTTCTAATATTCTTGGCACTTTAATATATAAAATTTATTGTAACATAATTGAGCGAATAGTCTATAAATTGTCGTTTTTGAAAGCGTTTTTATATTAATTACATGTTTCGATAGTAGATTTCCTCGCAATTACTCAACAAATAGGGGTACTCCTCGTATTTCATAAGAAAGTGACGATAAAAACTCAACACACATTTACAGGAATAAAAAGGATTATATGGAATATTACTCTTACAAGAAAAAAATCTTGTGACAAAAATTGAAAGGTTGTGAGTTAATGAGACTTTCTGATCTACAACCTAAGAAAAACTTCAGCTACATCTTCATTCAATTTCCTGGAATGAAAATGAATGTCCCTATGCTCTCGAGTGAGGAGAGAAAGGCGGTGAAAGAAGAGGTTGCTTTATGTCTCCAATTAAATAGCAATAAAAAGGTTCATCAACTCTATTTTGTCCGCACAGAAAGTATTAAACCCTTTGACTTTACCGATGAAGGAATTGGAGCAAAAGCATTTTATAGAGTTGTGAAGCTAAATGAAAACACCCAAAACTCAAACACGAATGAATACGTAGAATTTGCCACGATTATTACAGATGAAGTAAAAATTGTACAGAAGAAAACAGAAACAGGCTTCGACTTCGTCTTAATGTTAAATAAACGTGAAATCGGAATAGTTGCTTCGATGGAAGTAGAAGTTGCTAAAATAGAATATGAATCAGTGCTAACCACTAAAGAATCGAATGAGCTTGTTGCTACTAAAGATAATAGTAAAAAAAATAAACCTGTCCTTGACAGGAGAGCAATCATGGAGATTTTCTTAGGAGACAATGTCTTTCAGGATATTGGAGTTATGAAATCGATCCGAATACTTTTGGAGGGCGTTAAAAGAAAAGTGCCGGTCTTTTCTCCTGCCGCATTAGACTTTCTCGGTCCGGGTGATCAGAACCAAACCATTTTAAACATGAGGGGGTGTAAATTAGAGTCGTTACTTTAATAAAAACTTCATAATAGTAAAATCGAATCAAAAGGATTAAATGGATAATCCTTTTCGATAGAATACACTTTAGGAAAGGAATGAATATAGGCCTCAAGCCTGTTACTTAATAAGGAAAACTAATCGAATCCATTTATTATAGGGACTTAACCAATGAGTTAAGTCCTTTTTACTTTTCAGACAATTACATACTCAGCTTTTTGGTGCCTTGAAACATATGGATTATTCGTAACCCAAAAGCGCCATGGATAATCCCGTGCTTCACCCGTTTTGTCAATTCCAATCCTTTTGCCGACGGATATGCTTTCCGGACAAAAGCCTTTGGCGATATATAAGGGTGGAAGTGTAAGGGGATGGCTATAATCCTCCATGGTAATCCCCAAGGATTTTGTCAAATTGCCAGGGCCATTGGTCAATTTTATTAGCTCTTCCACACCTCTCCTAATTTTCATTAACTCGAGACCCGATTGAGGTTCAAGGGCCCGGATCAAAACTGCTTCTGGTTTTTCTACACCGCCGCTTACCACATTGAAAAGACAGTGTGTGTGCATTATATAAGTATACGCAAGGCCCGAATGTTGGAACATGACTTCGGTTCTAGCCGTCCTTCTATTATTGTAACTGTGTGCAGCCCTATCCCCGGGACCTATATAAGCCTCTGTTTCAACTATGTATCCTGCTGCCATCCCCTCACTCGTTTCTTTTACAAGGAGGCATCCGAGCAATGCCTTTGCCAGTTCAAGGGTGGGCTGATCATAAAAATCCTCGGGTAATAGTTTTAAATCTTTTGTAAATTCTACCACGTTCTATGCCCTCCATTTGAATGATTTTCTTTCACGAAAATATTTGAATGTCTATAAAAAATTGTTTGTTTATTATTAACATTTAATCCTCTCGTTATATATTAACTTTATAGATGTTGATTTTTGTTTCATTTATCGCCAATTTCTTCATTTATTGACTAGGAGAATTTTGACCTGTATTGTATCAAATAACGGACCGATTCCAGGGGAACGTATATAGAAATTTTTGCAGGAGAGAAGGGGTATGATTAATGAAGCAATATAATACGCGGGCAATCATGGCGTCGCTGCTCATTTGCGGTTTTGTTGGTATGTTTAGTGAGACGGCACTTAACATTGCGATTAGTAATTTAATGGATGTGTTTCAAATTTCGGCCGCGACCGCACAGTGGTTGACGACGGGATTTTTGCTTACACTCGGCATTCTAATGCCGATGACTGGGTTGCTGCTACAATGGTTTACAACTAGGCAATTGTTTATCGGGTCGCTCGTGAGCTCTATTGTCGGCACAGTGATTGCGGCGCTCGCGTTCAACTTTGAAATGCTAATGGTCGCTCGCATTCTACAGGCGGCAGGCATGGGTCTTTTGATTCCGCTCATGTTCAATACAATCCTCGTCGTGTATCCACCTGAGAAACGTGGAGCCGCGATGGGCTTCGTTGGACTTGTCATCATGTTCGCGCCGGCAACTGGCCCAACTGTTGCAGGTCTCCTAATCGAATATTTTACATGGCACTACATCTTCTGGCTCTCGCTTCCATTTTTGGTTATTGGGCTGTTGGTAGGGCTGAAATATTTGGAAAATGTCACCGATGTAACAAAGCCTCGGATTGACTTACTATCCGTGGTATTATCAACCATCGGTTTCGGAGGGGTTGTCTACGGTTTCAGCAAAGCAGGAGAAGGTTCCGAGGGTTGGACCAGCACAGTCGTGCTTGCTTCTATTGCTATCGGGTTAATCGCGCTCGCTTTGTTCACACTACGGCAGATGACTATGAGGGACCCGATGATGGACCTGCGCGTCTTCAAGTATCCAATGTACAATGTAGGATTACTTATGGTGCTCTCGTGTATGATGATCATTTTGTCGAGCATGATTATTCTGCCAATGTTTCTTCAAAATGGTATGAAACTGTCGGCATTTACTGCTGGACTCATGCTGTTGCCGGGCAGCGCGCTAAACGGCATCTTATCACCGCGGATGGGACGTTTATTCGATAAGTATGGACCGAAGTGGCTGGTTATTCCCGGACTTGTTGTCGTTGCGGTAACGTTATGGTTTTTCTCCAGCATATCGACCACATCATCGGTCGCTTTTATCGTCGTCCTTCATATCGGATTAATGATCGGCATTTCCATGGTGTGGATGCCTGCACAGACCAACGGCCTGAACCAGCTGCCACCTGCCTTATACCCACACGGAACGGCAGTCATGAACACGTTGCAGCAGGTCGCGGGTGCGATTGGTACAGCAATCGCAATCATCATCCTCACATCTGGAATGGAGAAGTATTTGCATGACTCCTCTGCACCAACTCAGCAGACAGAGGTTGCTAACGCTATGACGGCGGGCTCACAGCATGTGTTCTTGTTTGCGATGATCGTGACGCTGGTCGGTCTCGTTTTGGCCTTCTTCATCCGCCGCGTTGTCGTCAACCATTCAGCAATGAATCCAATGCATTAATGATTATTTCTAATATTGTCTGAGGACTTCCTATAGCTTCTCACAAAATAACAAAAAGCCACCAATTGGTGACTTTTTGTTATTTAATAGTGTTGATTTAGTCCTATAACTTATATTACTCCCTGTGCAATCATTGCATCCGCTACTTTTACGAATCCAGCGATATTAGCACCGACAACTAGATTCCCAGGTGCTTCATAATCTACTGATGCCTTTATACTCTTAGAATATATATCTTTCATAATTCCTTGTAATTTTAAGTCCACTTCTTCTTGTGTCCATGCCAGCCTTGCACTATTTTGCGCCATTTCTAACGCAGAGACTGCAACTCCACCTGCATTTGCTGCTTTGGCAGGAGCAAATAAAACATGATGTTCGATAAACGTCTCGATTGCCTCCAGAGTTGAAGGCATATTTGCACCTTCTCCCACTGCCTTAACACCATTCGAAACTAAAATGTCTGCCGCTTCCTTATTTAACTCATTTTGCGTTGCACAAGGTAATGCAATATCACAAGGGATGGACCAGATGCCTGAACACCCTTCTTGATAGATTGCATCTGGATGTTCATTAACATATTCAAAAATTCTTTTATTCTCTATTTCTTTTAATCGTTTGACCGTATCTAGATTAATACCGTTTGGATCATAAACGTAACCGCTTGAATCACTGCATGCTACTACTTTTGCTCCAAATTCCAATGCTTTTTCGATTGCATAAATAGAGACGTTTCCAGAACCCGATACTACCACTGTACTTCCTTCGAAGCTTAATCCATTATCCTTGAGCATTTCTTCAACAAAATATACTAATCCATATCCTGTTGCCTCTTTCCGGCCTAAGCTCCCGCCATAACCAATACCTTTCCCAGTAAGAACCCCTGCTTCATATGCACCTTTTAGTCTTTTATATTGTCCGAACATATACCCGATTTCTCTAGCTCCTACTCCAATATCACCAGCGGGAACATCAACATCCGGCCCGATATGTCTGCTAAGCTCCGTCATAAAACTCTGACAGAATCGCATAATTTCAAAATCGGATTTCCCTTTCGGGTCAAAGTCAGAACCGCCTTTTCCACCGCCGATTGGCTGACCTGTTAATGAGTTTTTGAAGATTTGCTCAAACCCGAGAAATTTTATGATGCTTGCATTAACAGATGGATGAAAACGTAGTCCCCCCTTATAAGGTCCAATCGAGCTGCTAAACTGAACACGATACCCGCGATTCACTTGTACATTCCCTCGATCATCTACCCATGGGACACGAAAGCTAATTAAGCGCTCAGGTTCCATCATTCTTTCGAGGACAGCTTGCTTAATATATATTGGATTTTTCACAAGGACAGGTACTAAAGAATCAAGTACTTCTTTAACAGCCTGCTGGAATTCCCCTTCATTTGGATTACGCATTTGAACCGTTTTAAATAAACGATTTACGTATTCTTTAACGATTTGCAATTGATTCTCTTCTACTCTGTCCAGCATTTTCATATCGGTCAGCCCCTAATGTATTATAAAGTTAAGAAAATTCCCTTTTCTTACGTGTGTTTTCATTTTATAATTTTATAATTAATAGTTTCAATCTTAATTTTCGATGAAATTAATGCGTTTAACGCATTAAACGGAGTGATATAAAAATGGAAATAAGGCAAATTCAATATTTCTTGGAAGTGGCAAAAAGAGAACATGTGACTGAGGCTGCAGTCGCCTTGCATGTTGCTCAATCTTCGGTCAGCAGACAAATCTTCAATTTAGAAGAAGAATTAGGTGTAAAACTTTTTATACGTGAGGGAAGAAGTGTAAAGTTAACCCCTTTAGGCAGAATTTTTTATGAACGAATGAAACAAGTGTGGTATTTAATGGAGGACGCAAAGCGAGAAGTAGAAGAAAATTTAAACCCTGAAAAAGGAACCGTTCGAATTGCATTCCCGATTAGCATGGCGGCCCATACATTGCCTTCTATCATTTACGCATTCCGTATTCGGTACCCAGAAGCGAAATTTCAAATGAGTAATGCCCTTTATTATGATTTAATCGATGGTGTGATAAACGGTGAATTTAATTTGGCCATGATTGCCCCCATGCCCAATCAGGAAAAAGAGAAAAAAATCAAAGGAGCTACGTTATTTACAGAAAATATCGTTGCCCTCCTCCCGCTCCATCATCCATTATCTGATCGGAAAACAATTCGGCTGCGGGATTTAAGGAATGACCCATTTTGTGTCCTTCCTGAAGGGTTTGTATTTCGCGAACAGGTGGTTCAAGCATGCAATGATTCAGGTTTTTCACCACAAATCGACTTTGAAGGAAAAGATATCGATGCATTAAAAGGCTTAGTCTCTGCAGGCTTAGGTGTAGCATTGATGCCTGAGATGACATTGGTAGATAACACCCCGCGTTCTACCGTGGTGCTTCCAATTTCCGATGCGAATCTCACTCGAACAGTCGGTGTCATCTATCCGACCCAACGTAAACTGCTCCCAACCGAAGCATTATTTTATGATTTTCTGCTTGAAACTTATGAAAGATTAAATGAGTTTCGGAATTAATATGTTCTTATCCGCCAGAAGTAAAAAAAGAGGCAGGCCTTTTAAAAGGTCCTGCCTCCCGATCCTTAATGATTATTGTACCTGTAATGGACACTGCCGTTTGAATTTGATGGTAAAAAATATCAAAGTTGCAGTTAGGAATAAAACAAAGAAAATCGCAATGTGCCCGATATTATTCCACATATAACCGAAATCACCAGTTGAGATAATCGACCTGAAGCCAGAAATCGAATAGGTCATAGGTAAGAATTTCATTATATTTTGCAGGAATGTTGGGCCTAGTTCAATCGGGTACGTTCCTGCACTGCCTGTTAACTGTAATATTAAGATAATAACCGCTATGAAACGTCCAGGATTATCAAGAGCTGTAACAAGGAATTGAATGATGGCTAAGAATGCCCAGCTCGTAAAGATACTTAGCATTATGAAATATGGAATGCTCTTCACTTCGAGACCAAGACCCGACAGCATAACCGCATCTACTAAAAGCGCCTGGCCAATTCCTACTGCTAAAATAACACTGGTTTTTCCAATGAACCATCTAAAACCGTTCTTCGGCTCCGAGGCTGGTTCAAACATTGGAAAAATAACGGAGAGCATTAGAGCACCGACAAAAAGACTAAGTGACAAGAAATAAGGTGCTAATCCACTGCCATAGTTTGGAACATGGTTCATCTTGTTGTTTGAAAGTTTTACTGGATCAGCGAACATATCATAAACTCGATCATTGGCTTTTACATCACTGGCATCCTTAGCTCCTTCAGATAGTTGATCGCCCAATTCCTTCGATCCATCCACTAGTTTAGTCATCCCGCTGTTCAAATCCTTCGAACCACTCGCAAGGGCGGACATTCCGTTATTTAAGTCTTTTTCACCCTGATATAGCGATGTGGTGCCAGATGCTAATTTATTTGCCCCCTGTGCTAACTTATTTGTCCCTTCATTCAATAAAGCGGAACTGGATGATAATTTCCCTAACCCTGAAGTTAGACTGTTTGAACCACTTTCAAGTTGACCGAATCCTTTTTGTGCTTCATCAATCTTTGCACCAAACTGGGTAAGTCCTTGAGTTATCTGTTCTTGGCCATTTAATACCTGTTTTGCTCCGCCA
Source organism: Neobacillus sp. KR4-4 (assembly GCF_042136325.1). NCBI lineage: Bacteria > Bacillati > Bacillota > Bacilli > Caryophanales > Bacillaceae > Neobacillus > Neobacillus sp. KR4-4. The sequence continues at coordinate 70,347 of NZ_JBHHJU010000014.1, read as the reverse complement.
GATAATTGGGTAATACCATCAGCCAGTTTCTGTTGTCCTTGATTCAACTGATTAGCCCCTTCGGCTAATGAATCGGAGCCTTGTTTTATCTTCTCAGCACTGCTAGACAAATCTCCTACACCAGAAGCAACCTGCTGGCTGCCTTTCGACAATTTGGTCAGGCTATCCTTTAGTGCGTTTATTTTTTCCTTCTCTGTTGGATCAGTCGTACTATCCTCCATGCTGCTTACTTGATCGAGCAGCTGCTGAAGTCCTTGACTGACCGTATCTGCACCGGACTTGGTATGGTCAGCTCCTGTCTTCCAACTACCTAAGGAAGCTGAGAGCTGCTCAGAACCATTTACAATCTGCTTTGCTCCGTTTTGCAGACTAGGAACATTTTCTGCAGCAGATGTTAATCCATCAGCTAATTGCTTCGTGCCATCCTCCGCTTTTATCGCACCTGCTATCAACTTCGTATTGGCATCATTCATTTGGCTGAGACCATTGCTGAATTGCTGCAATCCGCTTTGGAGCTGTTTTGAACCCGACGAAGCTGAAACCACTCCATTTGAAAAAGCAAGAGATTTATCTGCTAAAGCCTCAAGGTTTTGCTTAATCGTTTTAGCGCCATCGTCCACTGATTTTGCACCATTCGCTAATTTTTCTGCACCACTGTTAGCAGATGTAATTCCATCTGATAAACTACCGGCCCCTTCTTTGGCTTCTGCCATCCCGTTTGAAAGTTCCCCTGCTCCATCACTAGCTTTGTTCAACCCTTTAGCGACATCCTTTAAACTGTCAAACATGGACTCGGCATAGGTCTTGGTGACGGATTCGGAAACGGCTGCTTTTATCTTTTCAACAGCTGAATCGCCGATTTTGGATGATAAATAGTTATTACCTTCATTTACGGTATAAATTAGATTTAGTTTTTTAGGACTTTCACTTTGTAACGTCGTGGCATTTTTTGAAAAGTCTTTTGGAATTTCAATTTCCAAATAATAATCTTGACTCTTCAAACCTTGTTTTGCCTTTTCTGTACTGACAAAATTCCAATTAAAAGTTTTTTTCTCTTTCAAATTCTCAACTAAATCACTGCCAACTGTTAAGTGCTCTCCATTGTACTCGGCACCTTGGTCATTATTGACAATTGCTACAGGCATTCTGTCCAAATGGGAATATGGATCCCAAAAAGCCCATAAGTAGGTTCCACTATAAAGAACAGGAATCGTCATTACACCGATAATGGCGATTAGCAATTTACGCGTCCGAAAAATCCGTAGAAATTCACTTTTCACAGAAGGGAAAAATTTCATGTAGATCACCTCATTCAAATTCTTATTTCAGTCCGTTGTGACCGTAATCCCCATTTAGTCATTTTGAAACAAAAAAATATTCACCCGATTGACCATTTTAGTTTTTTAGTCATTTATAAGACTTTGTTATAATACCACAACTTATTTTTAGTTTCAACCATTTCAGTATTGATTTTTGTTTTGAGAATAGACCATCAAGTCAATACTAGTAGCGGAGAAAAATGGCAAACAACTATTCCCGATAGGATGGATCGGTTGATTCATGAAGGGAAATTGTGTTAGGAGAACATCACTATGACCAAGGAAGAGGTAGTTAAACTTTTAATACTTATAGAATCGGTATATCCCAACTGCGTATTAAAGGGCGAGACGGTCCAGCAATGGTTCCAATTTTGTTCAGAAATAGATTACGAAATAGTAATGGGCCAGGTGAAAAACCACATTCGAAAAAGCCCCTTTCCACCTGCGTTTGCTGATATCGCAGTATTCACATCAGCAGAAAATGATTTCCCAGAAACATTACAAAATGGAAAGAAGAAAATAAAACGTGAATGGAAATCTGACCATCGAAATTCAATACCTGAATGGCTTTCCGAATATTCAGCAAGAAAAAATGTTTAACATAATAAAAAATAAACCGAAAATATAAAGCTTCCAAAAGAAAACTTATATTTCGGTTTTTATAGTTTATCTGTATAAAGTTATAATAGACCCACCATTTGGAGACCATGAGTAATTCCATTGTCGTCAACGGATTTTGTCACATATTTTGCAACTGCCTTTACTCTTTCTTCCGCATTCCCCATTGCCACACTATTTTTAATGGTGGTCAGCATTTCCAAATCATTAAGCCCATCACCAAAGGCAAATTGGTTTTCTTTTGGGATACCTAATTTTTCAACTATTTTTTCAATCCCTTTTGCTTTTGAGCCGCCGTTAGGGAGTACATCGACTGAAACAGGATGCCATCTTACAAAATCAAATTCACGAAACTCCTGTTCATATTGTTTCTCTTCTCCTTCTGGACAAAAAAGGAGAGATTGAAACAGCTCGCGTCCTTTGTAATAATGCGGATCGTGCGAAGGAAAACGGCTAATTTTTAATGTAGCAATACTTTCTGTAATGTAGCTATGCTCTGGTACATTCGTTTTCATATCCTCGTGATCCATAAAGACTACCGGATGATTGTTAAGAAGAGCTGCTTCTGTTAACTTTTCAATTGCTGAGGCATTTAAAGAATTTTTATATAACTCTTCCCCTCTTAACACGACGTATTGTCCGTTATAACTTACAAATGTAGTAATATCCAATTCTTTTCGCAGATCCTCAAACATAAACGGGGCTCGTCCTGTTGCTATGGCTACTTCATGTCCAAGTTCTTTTAATTTAAAAATGGATTCTTTCGTTGAAAGCGGTAGTTCTTTATCATGATTAAGCAGCGTGCCATCTATATCAAAGAATATAATACTTTTATTGGTCATTTTATGATTCCTGCTTTCGATGTGTATTTTTCTTATTAATTCCCATTGGGTTTATTTATTATTTTACCTGAGCGACTGCCTCCCCTTGATAAATCCGAAAGGCTGGAACAATCGTGTCTGAAACAATTTCTTTTCCTTTTTCACGAATGAAATCTAATTTATAATAGGCGTCAAATCTTTGGCTGATTTCCGTTTTTACCAGTTCAGGCGGAGTAACGACGATGAATTGGAACTTCAGTTTTTCGGCGACTGCGAAGATCGGGTCAAGGACATGTGCGGAAGCGGCCTGACCGAACGGATTATCACAGACTAATGGAACCCAGCTTTGAATGGTTTCGCTTTTGACGGATAATAACATCATCATCATTACCATTCGGGCAGATAACTTCTGTCCCCCACTGCCATCGGACTTCGTTTTAGAACCCTGATTAATCGTCTGCCAGGTAGAATAATGTTCTTTTTGCGGTTTCCCGTACATAAAGGCATTATCTGTTCGCATATTATAGACCAGCAGTTCAGGGTATCGATTTCGAAGTGAAACAAATAAAATTTGCTCATCACTTATCAGTTGTTTGATTTCTTCATCTAATAATCGGTTATTGTCATCAATCATATCAAATTGTTTGGTAATTTTGTTAATGGCAGTTACAAAGTGCTGCTTTAGCAGTGGTTCGATATCTTCAGCCTTTTTAGGTAAGATATCTTCTTTGAGCTGGACAAGTGGAAATGATCCTCGTTCATTTTTTAGCTTCATTTTCGAAACCATCGAACGAATGGCCTCTGAAATGCTCATTACTTTCATGCTGGCACGGCTGGCCCAAAAGTTTTGAGCTCTTTCTGCTCTTTCTTTGTCGCGTTCTAATTGTTCCAATCCACTTTGTGAAAAACGTTTCATATTTTTAACGATGGACTGGATATGCGAATAATGCCTTGTATCCAAATGGTCTAGTGTCGTTAACACTTCATTTTTAAAACGTATCTCCCAATCTTTCCCTTCAATCGTGAGCTTTAAATTCCTTAATGATTGATCGATTTTCGCATGCTTCTCTTGGCCTTCATCCTGAATCGCTTGATGTTCTTCACACCAGGCTAGGATACACGCTTTTCCTTGACTCTTAATTTTCTCTAGATCATCATTCGTAAAAACTGCAGCATCCTCTTTTAAGATAACGGAAAGCGTTAATAAATCGCCTTCATAACCCGTAATTTTGGAGCCCGTTTCTTTTTGGCGTTTCTCAGCCTGCTTGATTTCTTCTTTCGCTAATCTTGTTTGGTCTTTAATTTCTACTTCCTTGACTTCTAAGTCAAGGGCTTCCCACTGTTCAGGCTGTTTTTCATGTTTCTCGACTTTCTTCCCTAACTTATCACGCTGTTCACCCGCATGCTTTAAGGACGTTTCCGCCACCGTTACAGCCGTTCCTTGTTCCCGTTCTTCTTTTTCTGCTGTCTTCGCTTCCTTCTGTGCCGTATGCAGCATAGTCTCTAATATACTTAGAGGTTCATCAGGTTCTGCTGCTTTATTCCAGTCCTGATCATGGGTAGTCAGTTTTTTCTCTAATTTCTTTTGCTGCTTTTGTTCGGTTTCTCTTTTTGCTTGAAGAACGAGTAATTCTCTAGCCTGTTCTTCTTTTGATTTTTGAAGCTGTTTTAACTCTTCCGTACTTCCGTTAATCTCTTGTAGTAAATGCGTTGAAAGATGAGGGACCTCTTCGGATTGTTCGGCTTTTTCCTCAGCAGGAAAAGCTGCTTCTTTAATAAAAAACCGGATTTCCTTAATATTTTGCTCGGTTGTAAGCTTCCATTCCACATACGTTTGATTCCACTGGTTTTGTAGTTCAACTGTATTCTGGTGCTCTTTCCCTATTTCTTGCTGCTGAGCTCCTAAGGCTTCCTTTAGCATTTCTTTCTCGAGTTTCACCCGTTTATTTTCATGATGAAGAGTTTTTTCTTGATCAAACTCCTCTAATTTTTCTACATTTTTAGTAAGTTTCTCAATTTTACCTTTTGTCTTTTCTAGTTGTTCTTTTAACCCAAGCTGTAATACTTTTTCTTTTTCTTCCTGTGTTTTAATTTCCTGCAATTGTGTCTTTTTAGTAAGTAGAGCGTTTTGTTCCTGAGTGAGAACTTTTTCGATATCAGTCGAAAGTTCGCTAGATAAAAATCGATCAATTTCTTTTAAAATACGACGCAGGGAGATTTCTGTCTTTTCAATTTCTAGAAGTGTATCTTTCTTTTCGTCTATTTGTTTAGCAATCGTTATTTTCCAACTGGTGAATTGATTTTTATCACTTAATAGATCTTTTTCCGATCCATTAATAATCACAAAGGACGGGTGGTGGTATTCGCTGTTCATTTCCTCACGCAAGAAAATTGGTACAGGACTTTTAAACATCCTTCCTGTAAGAACCTGCTGATTAATTTTTTGCCATTGCTGCCCGCTTACGACCAACCCGTATGGAAGGAGCGGATACGTCATAAGGGAATGAGCCACTTCCTCTGAACTTAATGATTGGAGAAATTGGGTTCCATAAAATACATCAATTCCCGTCTTCTCATCGATCCATTCCTTTAATTCCTTCACATCCTTGTTTGCGATCCAGAAGGGCTCATCGTTTAAGGAATGGTCGAGTTGTGTTTCCCAAAGTTCCTTCTTTATTTGTTCAGCTTGTTGGCGGTTATTGCCTAGAATTTCTTCTATTTGTAATGCGTACTTCGACAAGAGTGATTGAGTAAATGGTGCTGTGACATCATCAATTAAACCAAGTAGCTTATCAAAGAGTTTTACCTCTTTTTGTTTTTGCTCTTCATTTGCTATGTTTAAGTCTTCACATTTTTCCTGTGAATACTGAATCGATTGGACAAGCGTACCATGTGAAGTGGCAAGTTGATTTTGCTTTTCACTAGATTCTTTATCTTTTGCCTGCAGCTCAACTAATCCAGCCTTTTTATCTTCAATTTGTTTCAAAAAACTCTCGATCAAGCCCTTTAAGTCATAGGTTAAGCGATCGCCAAATTCTTGGATAAGTGCCGCTTCCTTCAACTCAAACCTATGCATTTGTGTATAAAGAAAATCAATTTCCGTACTTAGTTGAGCTATTTCTTTTGTCTTTTGTTTATCCTGCTGCAACAGCCCCGATGCTTTTTTATGTAAGAACTTTTGATAGCCCAAATACCGTTTTACACCATCTTGAATCAACAAATAGGATTGCTCCCATTGCTTTCTAACTTCTTGTTTAATTTCTTCCATTCTTTGATTCACTTGCTCTAAGCCGCTGTTTTGCTCTAATGTCGCAATCTGCTGTGATAGAGAGCGAATAGTTTGTTCGTTTTCACTCCACTCTTTTAATAACAGCTGAAAGTCTAGTTGTGCTTTTCGTTCCTGTTTCACTTTAACAATTGTTTGTAAGGAAGTATGTTTCTCCCTTTCTTCCACTAATTTCTTCTCCCAGTCCATGACCTCTCTATGAGCTTTCGCAAACTCTAAATTATCTTTCTGATAGCGCAAATCTGCCTGTCTAATCGCCAGTTTTTCCAATTTTTTCTCTAAACCATGCAGCATTTCCTCTTCCGATTGCTTCAAGTGTTCTAATGCACCAAGCAGTTGTCTTCCGGTCTGTATACTTGCATGAACAATTTCTTTATGTTCTACTCCTTTAGCTACGTACTCTTCAAATGGGACAATGTCTTCTAAAAATTCTTTATGGGCTTGCTCTCTTTTTAACAGAACAGGCAGGTCCTTCGCGATACTAGCCTGGCTTTTGAAAATTTCTACTAAATCGTTCTTTTGATGTTCAGCTCGATGCAACACTTGACTTACTGTAGGAATGATTCGTTTCTGAAAGAGAGAATGATCATCCTCAGCGCCCTCGAAATATTTTCCAACGCCGCCTTCATCCTTGTTAATGTCCTTCATAATATCCCAGTCTTTACGATTAATACCATATGTATCAAGGATGCGATAGTGCTTCTTCGGATCTCGGTAAACGTCATATCCATTCCATTTTAGATAGTCCTTTAAGCTTTCCGTTTCAGCAACCTCACCATTTTCATAAAGTGGAATATGCTCAAGCGATGCCTCTTCTTTCCGTTCAAATTCTCTGGTATAAAAGGTAAAAATAGGGAGGATTTTTGCTTCCTGTTCCAATGGTATCCCTTCATGTCCACCTTCATCATTCATCGAAATCCGCTGCTCGGCTGAGAACATCCCGCCCGTCACCAGATGCCGGTTGTCCGCCCCATCTAATTCCCACTGAATGAGAACATGGAAGGTATAGGGAATAAATTGCTCTTTATTGTTAAAGAAAAACTGCTGATAATATCGATTGTTTTGTTTTCCCCACGATGTTCCAGGTTTGAGTACTTGGAAAATAGTCTGGAGGAACACACCTTTCCCTCCCCCATTCATCATGGCAATGAGCCCATTTGTTGATGTCTCATCATTATGAAAATTAAACGTGGTATCTTTATATTGCTTTTGCATGCCATCATACTTGAGGCCGACAATTCTAATTCGATGGATTTTCGGCATGCATATCCTCCTCTGTAGTCAATAATTTTTTAAAAACTTCATAACGATCATAATCATGATACAAATATTCAATTCGCTCAAAAAGCTCTTGTTTGGGAATAACCTTAGCTATATCGTCCCGATCAAGAATGACAATAAGCCCCTCTGTCTCTAATAAGCGCATAGCGCCGGCAATTAAACCGATACGGGTCCGTCTATTGCCTTTTTTACTCCCATAATCATCCGAGTCAACCTCCATGTATTTCCATGTTGTTACAACTTCCTTCATATCAATCCGTTCTTCTTCTCCGAAGGTCGGTTCAATTTTAAGAATGCTCTCCCATTTCATCATTAAGTCATTGACTTGCCGTTCTAATGCATAGTAACTAATCCCTTCCCGCTTTGTGCGGATTTTTGCTGCCTGGTTGCGGTCTATGGCTGCTAAAAAGGACATAATGACAACGCTAATCAGATGAAAATGTTTCTTCGTTTCAACTTGTCTATGCTTTTCCTTCATATGGGTAAAATTCGTAGCAAAGACAGATCCGGTTGGCTGAACAACTAAGTGGATCCGTTTAGGCGATTCAATGATATATGTACCTGATTCGTCTGCCAATAAAAGAACGGTCTGTCTCACTTCCGGATCAAAATATGTCTGGAAGTGTTCGCTATTTTCGTCGATGACTTTATCTTTCAATAAAGAAAAATAGACAGCTGATGCTCTTTTGATCGTTTCTGCATTCATCATTTCTCCTCCTGAACACAAATTTTAAAAGGGGTAATTTTCATTTGATACCATTGATGCGGCTCTGCCCGATGGTCAAACATGGTATAAATCTTTAAGCCTTCGAAGACTTGAAATTGCGGATATTCCTTCATTAATTTATAAAGAAGAATTTCCCTCTCATCTGTTAAGGTTTCTTCCTTTCGATGCAGCACTTGAATCTTCAGCGGTTTTTTATCGAACATCATCCACAAATCAATCGTTTCAGATTCTTCAAACCATAAATCCTGTACTTCTAGTGGCAGCTCGGCTATATCAGCTAACGAGAACTCACGGTTTGTTTGTAAAAATTGAAAAACATAACTCCATGCCTTAATAACTGAATCCCAGTTCGTCACTCGCAACCGAGTAATGTTTTCTTCTGCCTCTTCTTCAATAATGGCATCAGTTAGTTGTTTTTCATCAAATTCTTGTTCTCCCCAAATCCAATCGAGCGGCAGAATAAATTCATTCTTCGGTGAAAATAACGGGGAAAGGACACCCTCTATTATCTCGAAATTTTTGATCCCTTCTTGCCTGAACCAATTTTCATAAAAATGCTCCCGAAATGAAACCAGACTGTTTTCCCAAAACAATGAAGGGTTTTCCGCCTTTAATTTCATTTCATAGGAAATATTTTGAATGACTAGCTTAGCAAAACGATCATGCAATTGTCTTGTATGGCCAATTTTTTCTTGAAGAAGAATCAATTCTTTCTGCATAAAATCATCTTCTTCATTCCTGCGTTTGGTCTTTTCTATCATATTAGTAATGGTCCGGAAGTGATTCTTTTCTTCTTCAAATTGCTTTTCAATTTCAACCCGATTGTCGGCCCTTTGCCATTCCTCTTCCATTAATAAGATTTTGGGATTGTTAATCATTTCTTTTTGAAAGGTGAATTCATTTGCCATTAAGCGGTTTACTCTTGAAATGAGGTGATCGAGGTTTCGTGTAGCTTTTCGAAAATTACCGTTTTTAATCAACTGCATACTATAGAGCTGTTCTATTGTAATGGAGAATTCCTCTGCCATTTCTCTGCTCATAAAAATCATTTCCTGAGAGACATCCGTGAGTTTATAAACAATGGATCCGCCTATTTCTAAGTTCGTATATAATTCATCCATCGTGACATATCGATAGGTTTGCGTTTCCCACGATTGTTTGATTTCATCGTAATATAGGGCTTCAAACGGTTTACTATACTCTTCCTTTCCCTGATATAAAAGGCCACTGGTAATTCGTTCAATTTGCTTTTCGTCTGCTAAAAGCTTCATTTGCTTTATGGAATCTTCCACCATGTATTTGATATCGGATTTACTTCTATGATCATCATCATTTAATTCTCGATAAAAAATGGTGAGAAGCACATGCATGAGAATGGTTTGGATATGAGGTTTTAGATCCCCCACCTCCATTCCTCTGCCAAGTTCAAATAATGGATTTAATCGTTGCATCCGCTGGGCGAATCCTTCCCATGACTCGTTCACATCCATCGCCTCCATGATTCGATCGTTAACACTTCTTGCGCTATCCGCTTATTTTCCTGCCATAAATCCTGTAATAGCGCTTGCTCTTCTTCTGTAAACCATTGAAAGAATAAATCACGGTATTTGAGGTTTTGTGTTTGACCTTGTTTCTGTTCATTCCTTCGTTCTATACATTCGAGCATCTTTCGGTAAATTTTTAAGGCAGGCTGAATACAGCAATCTGGATATTTTTCGATAAGCCGAATAAGGATTCCGTAACCTGCAGCATCAAGGTCTCCTGCATAATAGAAAAGATAGGATTTAGGTGGAAACATTCTAAAGAAAAAGGAGAAGCTCCGTTCAATTTTCGTTCCTTCACCATAAATAATCAGTTCCGGTTCATAGTCGAGTTGATTTGCTTCCAATAACTTAATGGATGTATGAAAGAAAGATAGATTTTCGACGATTAGAACTCTCTGAATATCTTTCATTTCTTTCCCTTGTTTCATCCAAAAGACAAAAGGCTCGCCGTAGTTTACCATTTTAAGCTGGTCTTCTCCAATGCCAATTCTAGCTAAAAAACCTTTTCCATCAGGAAAGCTATCACTGTCGAGTAAGAATTTTTCATGACCAAAAAGCTCCAGGCTTCTTTCTTCGACTGACACGACCTCCCGTTCCTGACTGGACTTTAGAAATGTATAGACATTCTGGATACGATTCCATTCATCTTTCGTTTGCCATTCAGGATGCCGTTCATAAAAGGAAAAATCAAACTGATCACCTAATTTCATCATTTCAAGACGATTCCATTTGTTTTCCTGAACTTTTAAATTTACCCAGTGATATAACGATAGAGATGGTGTTCTTCCATTATATTGATTATTTAGAATGGGGATTAGTTGTCCTTCTTCTTTCAATGTTTCAATGGCACGATAAAACAGCGAATAACCATCCATTTCAAAATAATCATCTATTAGCTTCCGCAACTGAAGTTCTAAATCGTTAATATTTATTTTCTTTTTTTGTTTAGGGTGTTGAATATCAGCTATAAAACTTCTCACCCGTGTTTCAATGATGTCGATTGTATTCACCTACTTAGATCTTCTTAGTTTCATAGAAATAGACTATTACAGCCAATTTGGACATCCTTTTATTATAAACTAGTTGTGATATGGTTGGTAAATGAAATTTTCTTAAAATAGTGACCGGATGCGAAAGGACAAAAAACAATGCTAAAACACTCGAACCTAGGAGTGGAAGTTAATCAAAAAACCGCACAAGTGAAAAATCACCGTGCGGTTAGTTTTTAACTTCATGTATATCAATACTGATAAATTAAAGTCCACTAGTGTCTTCATCTGTTTTGCCCCACTGACTTGTCAGTTGATCAAGTTTTTCCATACAAACTTTAAGCCGATTCACCTCGGTATGGAGTAATGAAACATGGTGGTGTAGACCTGCTTCTCTTTCCACAATCGCCCGCTGCATTTCTTCCGGTGCAGGTCCTCCAGGAAGCGACCGAATTTTCACAAAGTGTTCTGGGTCCATTGCTGTGCGAATAATTCCATCCGATAAATTCAATGGAAATCCGACAACTGTTTTTGCAGCTTCGTCTACGAGTACAGATGTGACATGAGTCGCATTTAGTCCCCTTGCCAAGGCAATTTTCACCACCTGGCTGGCAATGGAATGTGAGGTTCGGAACGGTATGTTTGCTTTCCTAAATAGCGTATCGGCCAATTCAGTTATCGTGGCAAAACTTTCTTGGGCCCTTCTTTTTAAAAGTGCTTCATTTACTTCCAACGTTCCGACCACCACTTTTGCTAACCGAAAAACTTGATCAATGAGGTGCAGGCCCTTCCATAAATATGGCTGAAGGTCATCCTCAGTATCATTTATATCTCCGTACGGTGTGTTATGTAACATTTGAAGTACGGTTTGGGCATTTCCAATTCCGCTTGAACTTAATGCACGAATATGCTCTAGTGATACAGGATTTCTTTTTTGCGGCATAATGGAACTCTTCTGAACATAAGGGTCTGCCACACGAATCGCTGAAAATTCCTGGCTGGACCATAAGAGAAGGTCTTGTGAAAATCGGCCGAGATTGATAAAGGTTAATTGGATCGCTGTGGCAATTTCCCCTAAATAATCGGCACCGCCAATCGAATCATAGGCACTCTTGATGATTTTCGGAAATCCTAATAGCTCTGCGACTGTTTTTCGGTCAATCGGAAATCCGGTTGTAGTAAGTGCAGCAGCGCCGAGTGGACTTACATTGCAAGTATCATAGGCTGCTTTCAATCTTTTTAAGTCACGGTCAACGACATCGTACATACCCAGAAGATAATGGGAGAACGTCATCGGCTGGGCTTGCTGCGTATGGGTATGCCCCAAGACAATGGTTTCCTTATAGTTCTCGATCACCCTCAAAAGTGTTTCTTGAAACGAGAGCAGCGCCCGGGTGGCGAGGAGAATCTTGTCCCTAAGAACCATCCTGTATATTGCAACACCCATATCGTTCCTACTCCGGGCAAGGTGCAAACTTCCGCCAATCTCGCCAGCTACATTCATAATTTTACTTTCCACAAGAAAAAAAAGATCCTCATACTGTCCATCATAGGTGGAATTAAGAAGTGCTTCCTTATCAAGTGCGGAAATCCCTGCCAAAATTTGGGATGCTCCATTCTCCTCCAACAACCCTTGTTCTACCAACATAATCAGGTGGGCTTTATGGACAGCGAGCATCGGCTCTAGTAAAGTTTGTTTGGCATGCTCATAAGCAGGTGCCAATACTACCTCTGAATAGGTCGCTCCTGGAAACTCTCGTCCTTCATTTTCAAAAATGCTATCCTTAATATTCATCACAATACCCCCTATTAATAATTATGTTACTTCAGTTCCCTCAATCCCCAATTTCTGCAGATTTGGGGGCTTTTCTTCCGCTTGTCAGCATAGAATGTAGACAAGCGGAAGTGATCTCTCAATGAAAATAGTTAACCTGGAGGGAATAACCTAATGCAATTTATTGAAGATGTTAAAGACGTCAAATTTAGCTTTTTGGAAAAACCGCCAGCGTCGTCTATGACTTATGCCTTTGTTTATGTTAATGATCACAACGAATACTTTGCAGTCAAAAATGGAGAGCGTTTGTCACGTAGTGAATTGCGGATTGGCAAATATAATAGGGTTTATACAGTCAATATGCAGCAGCAAACTATCGCCTACAAGGAGGAAGTCCCTTCGGCAACAAGAGGTAGAAGGTTTTCTGTCAATTTATTTATCGATATTGCTGTTGAACACCCCGATAGGTTAGTTCAACAAAATGCAGGAGAAATTGGCAACATTTTCAACAATAATCTGCCCTTCTGGGTGGAGTCGGAAGCAAGATTTTTTCCTATTGAAGAGGATCTGAGTTTTGCCAGACATATTGAAGAATTTTTTCAAACCTCGCGATTGGTCAAGGTGTTAAGAGAGGCTGGTATTGTGGTTCGAAATGTTCGTGTTTTGATCCGGCAAGGTATTCGGGACCAGCGCCATGATGAGGCGATCGCCGATTTAGACCGGAATGCAGAACTATCAGCCTATCAAGAAGCTCTGGACTTGGAGGAAGCGCGCCGGATTTCGGCCTCGATTAAAGAAGCCCTTCAAGCAGGTGATTTTATCACTGCAGGGAAGCTTGGAGAAAAGAATGAAATGGCAAAGCGGTTAGTAGAATCGGAGTTTAGCCAAAATCAAGCCTTCAAATATGAGGTAAACAAACAACTTTTAAACTTGATCAACGATCACACTATTAACCAGTTTGAGGCAGAACAAAGATTGGCCAAGCTTAAAAAACTATTCCCCTATCTCCCCGTCAATTTGGAAAACATCAATAGAAAAAAACAGATTGAAGGTCCAAGGAGAGAACTTTCATCCTATTTATATAAAGGAGATTAGCGATTGTGGAATCCATTTTAAATCAGCTGTTTTGGATCTGGTCACTTATTTCTGTACTTCCGGAATGGTTGCGTATTTTTTTGGTTCTCTTTGTGTTCCTGCAACTCGCAAGGCTGATTTTGTTGTACATGGTTCCTCCCTTCTTAAACTTGTTGTGCCGTTTGTTGAAAAAAATGCTTTATCCCATTTCTTACCCAATCATGGCACTTCTTTGCACGATGCAAAGAAGCCGGAGAGAAGCAGGAAAAGCTGGCATATCTGTTTGGATTGATATCATTGAAGGAATGTTTGCCTTGTTCGAAAGTTTTTTCAACAAAATCATTCAGCTTTCCATGAAACGGAAAAGGAATAAGACAAGAATTAAAAGATGGACCTTCTATTCTGTCATAACTCTAGTGATCTTGCTTACTGCAGCAATCATCAACAATCCAAATGAGTGGTATACACAAAAATGGAAGAAAGCTGAGGTATGGTTAAACCAAGAACATGTGCACATACAAGCATCCGTGGCTTCACCTGAACGAAAAGAATTAATTTTAAATAAGAAATATGAAGAAGGCGGAAATATTCGTAATGCTCCCACACTAACCTCGCCCCATCTATACACTATTACAAATGGTGAAATAATGCACTTTTTAAATGAAGAACAAGTAGACTCCAAAGGAATAAAGTGGCTAAAAGTTCAAACCCCAAACGGAATTGAAGGCTGGATTTCAGCCCTGATTGTCAGGGAAAAATAAATTGAGTGAGATATTTACCATCTTAGTGTCGGATTGAATGAAAAAATTCCTAAGATTTAATGCACCTTTTTCCAGTTCATAGAACAACCTAAATAGGGTGAGCGGACTCCAATGGGTTAAGTCATAACTGTTTTCATAAAAACTAGCAGTGCGAATTGAACCGCACTGCTAGTTTCATAAAACTTCAATTTTGAACTGCAAACTTACAATCTCTCGATTTTTCTACTACTACTCCGTCGAATGCAGCTTTATAAATGGTGTAGATATCTTCTTTTAATAAAGGCATTGGACTACGTGCTAAAATACGTTTTTGCTTAACCCCATCATTCGTTAAGCTTTCAAGGGCATCCTCTGGAATATTAAATCCTTTTAAAGAAGATGGGATTTTTACATCTTCTACCAATCTTTTTAACTCTGCTACACATTTATATGATGCTTCTTCTTGTGATAAATTTACAGAGCTAAAGCCCATGGCATCATAAATATCTTTCATCCGTTTTTCACAACTTTGGCGAATATAGCCAAATACATATGGAAGCAAGACGGCATTGGAGTCACCGTGTGCAATGTGGAATTGGCCTCCGAGAGGGTAAGCTAGCGCATGAACACCAGCAACTCCGGCGTTAAAAAAGGCAAGTCCAGCAAGGTAACTTCCGTAACTTAAATCAGTACGAGCTTGTTTGTCTTGACCATTCGAAACAGCTGTGCGAATCGAGTTACTGATTAGGCGGATAGCTTGCAATGCTAATGCGTCAGAGACGACACTCGCATTTTTAGAAACATAAGCTTCTACTGCATGTGTAAGTGCATCAACGCCTGTAGCAGCTGTTACTTTTGGAGGTAATGAAATCGTTAACGCAGGATCCACAATCGCAACATCCGCTAATAAGTAGTCATGCGTTACGACATCTTTAGTCGTTTCTAAAGATAGAACGGAAATATTCGTTACCTCTGAACCTGTCCCTGAAGTGGTAGGAATTAAGATTTTAGGAAGACCTTTGTTCGTAATCTTTTTCGTACCGGTTAAGTTTAGGTAGTCCTCTACTTTACCCTCATGTGACGCTAATACCCCTGCAAGCTTTGTTAAATCTAATGCACTTCCCCCCCCCACTCCAATGACCATTTCGAATTGATTATCACGGGTGTAGGCAACCAATTTTTCTCCGATAGCCAGCGGTGGTTCAGGTACAACATCTGTATAAATTTCAGTTACATAACCTGCTTCTTCAAGCGGATCTGTAACTTTATTTGTTAATCCAATATCATATAAGAACGGGTCTGTTATGACTAGAATCTTTTTCACATCAAAGCGGTTTACTTCTTCTAAAAGGTGAGCTAAAGAATCCCATCCGGTATAGCTAAGTGGTGTAAAGGTAATTTTTTCAGACAATTTTGGTCACTCCTTAATTATGATTCCAAACGACAAGTTTTGTTTCTGTCATTTCATGGATTGCATATTTTAATCCTTCTTTACCTGTTCCGCTTTCTTTTACGCCTCCGTACGGCATTTGATCTACACGGTAAGTTGGAATATCGTTAATCATGACACCGCCTACTTCAAACTCTTTTGAAGCTTTGAATGCAGTTTGAATGTCATTTGTAAATATTCCTGCCTGCAGGCCATAATTGGAATCATTAATAGCTGCAATTCCTTCTTCAACAGAAGAAATGCGATTGACAACTACAATAGGGGCAAAAACTTCCTGGCATGATACGTTTAAAGTAGGGGCTACATTCGTTAATATCGTTGGCAAGAAGACTCCATTCTCAATTTTCCCGCCAATCACGATTTCAGCGCCGTTCTGGGCAGCTTCCTGTACCCAGCTAAGAGCCCGGTCTTGTTCTTCAGGATTGATCATGGCAGAAATATCAGTTGTTTCTTCTAGTGGGCTTCCGATGACTAACTGCTTAGTAGCTGCTGCAAATTGTTCGATAAATTCATCAAATAATTCATCCATTACAAAGGTACGTTGTAATGAGATACAAATCTGTCCTTGATTTGAAAAAGCACCAGTAACACATTTAGGAACGATTTGTGATAAATCAACATTCTTGTCAATAATTAAACCAGCGTTCGAACCTAGTTCTAGAGCAACTTTTTTGAGTCCAGCTTTGTTCCTAATACCGATGCCCACAGAAGGACTGCCAGTAAAAGTAATCATTTTGACTTTTTCGCTGGTCACCAATGTATCACCAACGGTTCGGCCACTACCGGTTATCACATTAAATGCACCTTTAGGCAAAGCCGTTTGATCAATTAATTCAGCTAGAAACAGTGCTGAAAGAGGTGTTTGTGATGCCGGCTTAAGAATAATAGTATTTCCGGCCGCAATCGCAGGTCCCACTTTATGTGCGACTAGGTTTTGCGGGAAGTTAAATGGTGTGATTGCCCCAATGACTCCAATTGGCTGCTCAATGGTGTAACCAAAACGATTTGCTCCATTTTTCGCAGCATCCATTGGAATCATTTCTCCCGTTAATCGTTTGGCTTCTTCAGCGGCAAATTTATAGGTTTCAACCGTACGATCGATTTCCCCTAATGCGATTTTCATTGGCTTTGCTGCTTCTAACGAGATAATTTCAGCCGCCTTTTGTCGATTTTCAATGAATAGCTGTGCAATATGTTCTAAAATTGCAGCACGCTCATAGGCAGTCAATTCTTCCATTTGTTTTCTAGTGTTGTAAGCAATGTCAATAACTTGTTTTACTTCCTCACGTTTTGCTTGTGGAATTTGAGCGATTACTTCTTTAGAGTAAGGTGAGTGGAGATCTGCAAATTTCTCTGCAGTCTTCCATTCACCGTTAACGTAATATTGCTTTTTCATTTAACTTACCTCTTTCATTTCTTCATTTTTAGATGATTTCAAGGAATCTTTGACAAATGTATGATCAACTTCTCCTTTGAAGAAGTCTTTACCATAAATTAAGAAGCAAAGCAGGATTCCTACTGCAAATGCCCATGAAGCACCTTTGATGACAAGGAGGGCAGCCACAATTCCAGCTATTCCTAAATCACGCTGGCTCCGTGCCTGCATGATCCCAATCCGGACACTTACGTAACCTTGGACAAGCAATGTCAAAGCTAAAGCGACGCCTAGAATCGGTTGAACTAAGCTTACGATTGGCAATAATAATAGGGCTGTATTTGTACCCCAACGGAAGGATCCAATTCCTCCAAAAAAGGAATTCATCGCTTTTTTTCCTTCTTTAAATCGTTCAATGGTAACAACCTGCATCGCAGCCCACAATGGGCCACACATGGTAATATCAGGACCAATCATACTCATCAGTGTGTTTCTTCCACCAAAAATTAAATGAGCCCGGTTTGGATTGTAATCCACTTTTTCATCGGTTCTTACGGCATCGGATTCAGTAAGCAATGCTTTCGTTTTAAGAACATCACCGAACACAACTAGGTATGTAGCTAACACAGCAGGGATTGCTTTTAGAAAAAAAGCAACAGCCGGAAATCCTAATCCGAATACAGTGTACTCTGCAAACAGGGTCGCAAAATCTGGTTTACTAAATCCCCATTGAATATCTGGCCAGTTTGCTTCTCCAAATATCGGAGCTACAAAAACGGCGAGAAAAATAGCGGGTAGAATGCCAAGATTACCTAATAGAGTAAATAAGAATCCTTTATTATTTTTTCTAATCCGTTCAAATGACTTTGAAAAAGTAAGGAAAAAAGCAAATCCAATACAAATCGAAATGGTGAACGGGAATTTTTCAAATTGTCCGCCTACTCCAAAAACGGAAGTGACTGCTCCAATACCAGCCCCTAGGATGATCCCTGTTTTAATGGCATTTGGAACCATATGAACCACTTTACTTGCTAAGCCGGTAATACCCAGAATAATCGATAAAATACCTAATGTTAACTGAAAGGCGACAAGCGCATAAACCCGATCAGGCCCTTCATCAAATTGAGTAACAAACAAGACAATCAGCGGAATGGCCGGTGTAATCCATCCTGGAATAACGGGATCACCTAAAATATGGTGAAATAAATAAAGTAGCCCGTTCAATACAACCACCGCTAAAGCCACCTCAAATGGCATGTGTAAATGTTGACCTAATAGAGTAATAGCCCCCAAGTCTACTGCACACATTAATAAACCTTGAACATAGTCTGGCCATTCAACCCGGTAATGAATAAAAGGCAGCCTAATTTTAAAAGGACCAGCTGGCATGTATGGTGATTCTTCACCATGTGGACGATTTTTCCATTTCATAAAATAATTTCTCCCCCTTTTTCGGTTATAACCCCTTACATCCCACCGAATATACATCCCCTATGTACATTCAGTTTTATGAATACGTAACCATTTTTGAGAAAAACAAAAAAATCTGGTATTTTATTCCTGTAAAGGTAAGATTGAAATAAAGTTAAAGCAATGATTCAGAAATGGTTACGTATTCATTTTTCGGTAAAATAAGAAATAAACAACATTATTGTTTATTTTCTATTTTTCTAGTTGTTCTTCTGTTAAATATTTTAACAGGTTCAGTTATTTGAATGCAATAATTTTTTTTATTTTCTATCATTTCAATCAATTTAGTGATTGCTAAGAGTCCTAGATTTTGCTGTGAGATACTGCCTACTGTTGTTAATTGGATCAAGCCATGCTGACTAATGTCTACGTTATCAATCCCTATAATACTTAAATCATCCGGTACTCTCAAATCCTCACTGATGGCATCGTCTATTAAGCTTAATGCCAGAGAATCCGCACCAGCACAAATGGCGGTCGGACGATGCTCCAGTTTCATTAAGCGTTGAAAAGCAACTGAAATCTCTTGTTTAGAAGTATCAGTGTTGAAGATATAGGGTTCGGATAATTGTAATTTATAATCGTTTATTGCTTGAAGGAATCCGGAATAACGGTTGTTAAATGTGCTGACAGTCATAGGTCCGCCAACCCATGCAATTGTTTTATGTCCTTGCTCAATCATATGTTTTGCCGATAAATATCCAGCTTCAAAATTGTCAATTTCAACAAAGTTTTCATTTTTTTTATGCTTACGATTGTATGTTATGAATGGAATATCCATTTGTTTGAGCTTATCGAATATCTGATCATCAATCAAAATACACGATAGAATGATGCCATCCACTTTATTTTCAAAAGCAGCGCCATAGGCTTCCGGCAGTTTTTCATCGTTTACGTACTGGACGTTTACACGATACCCCCTCTCATTAGCGTAAGTGATAATGGCGGATGTGGTATCGACAAAAAAAGGGTTGTGTAATGGTCCAGATAAGAGGGCTATTGTATTTGTTTTATTTTGCACAAGTGATCGTGCTTGTGCATTCGGTATATAATTTAAATCGTTAATGGCATTCATTACTTTATCAAAAGTAGGTTTTTTAACTAATTCTGGCGTATTCAATACACGTGAGACCGTTGTTTGGGATACGCCTGCATGTTTTGCGACGTCTTTCGATGATACCAAGGCGTTACCTCCTTTTTTTACTCATTTTACAATTTTAAAAATTATTTTTCTTTGCTATTACTTTACATATTGTTTGATGTTGATAATACAACAAATTAAACAATTGTGCTATAAGGTTTAGTTTTTTTTTGCAATTTCTCGCGCGTTCAGGCGGTTTATCTACTTCACCCTTTTCTTTTGCTCTAAAAAATAAAAATCCCACCTTCCATAATAGAAAGTGAGATTTTCACCAATAAATCCTCAAATTTTAGCTTGATAAAAAACTATTTAAATCCATCTACTTTTAACTCTGTCCTATCAACTATTAATTGCTTGATAAAGTGAATTGAGCAATATCCCCACTGCAAGTACGAACAAAAAAACATGTGCGTGGTTTATCGTACGCTTTCGTTTATTTTGAAGAAAAATCCATATCCAAAGTATAGCTAAAAGGATATTAATCATGTCCCCTACAAGTTCATTTCCTGGCAATGGCACCCTCTCCTTATAGTCTTAAGCAAATACGATCGTTTTATTACCGTGAACAAGTACCTTATCCTCTACGTGCCAGGAAACGGCCTCAGCAAGAACCCTTCTCTCCACATGACGTCCGGCGGTCTTTAAATCCTCTGCAGTATAGCGTTGGTTAATTCGCTGTACATCCTGTTCAATAATTGGTCCTTCATCAAGATCATTCGTAACGTAATGTGCAGTTGCACCGATTAACTTTACACCACGGTTAAATGCTCTCACGTATGGATTTGCGCCAACAAATGCCGGCAAGAATGAATGATGGATGTTAATGATTTGATTAGGATACTTAGAAATAAAATTAGGGGAAAGAATCTGCATATATCTAGCAAGGACAATTAAGTCCACCTTCCCTTTCATCAATTCTAATGCTTTCTGTTCTGCATCTTCTTTCGTTTCGTGAGACATTGGAATATGATAAAAATGAATGCCATAACTTTCAACTACATCTTTTAAACTAGTATGATTACTAATTACCATTGGGATATCTACTGAAATTTCATTGGATTTCCAGCGCCAAAGAAGTTCGTTTAGACAATGATCAGTTTTCGAAACAAAGATAGCCATCCTCTTTCTTTTTTCATTACTGCTCAACTGCCAATCTAAGGCATGATCCTGCGCAAACTCATGTAAATCTTCTTCAAGCTTTTTAATAGAAGATTCAAATTCTTCCAACTCGAACTCGATTCTCATAAAAAACATACCTGCTCTTGGATCTGTTGTATGTTGGTCAAAATGGACAATATTGGCTTTGTGTTCTAATAAAAAATTCGTGACAGTCGAGATAATACCCGGCTTTTCCCGACATGAAATTAGTAATTTTGCCCGGTTGGGCTTCGATGTTGTGATCACCGCTTATACACCATCCTTAAGATTATTAATTATGTATTATAGAAGGACGAATACCCTCGTAATGAGTTAGGCATGAATTTCCTGTCCATACACAGCAAGGGCAGCTTCACCAATAGCTTCGGCTAATGTAGGATGCGGATGAATTGTATGGGCAATATCCATTGCTGTTGCATTCAATACACATGCTAGCCCGGCCTCAGTAATCATATCCGTTACATGAGGACCTACCATATGTGCTCCTAAAAGCTTATTCGTTCCCTCTTCAACAACCAGTTTGACAAATCCGTCAGATTCACCAAAAACCAATGCCTTTCCAATCGCACGGAAGGAGAATTTACCAACCTTCACCAGATAGCCCTTTTCCTTTGCAGCTTCCTCTGTGAGCCCGACACTCGCTACTTCTGGACTGCAATAGATACATCTGGCAATAAGGTTTGAATCAAGTAGTTTTGGCGTTTTACCTGCCATATGTTCAATAGCAATGATTCCTTCATGTGAAGCAGCATGGGCAAGCTGTAAGCCGCCAATGACATCACCAATGGCGTAAATGTTCGGTTCATTTGTTTGGTAGAACTCATTTGTTTGAATAAAAAACGGATTTAGTTCAACGGCCGTTTTTTCAAGGCCAAAACCTTCTGTATTTGGAGAGCGCCCTACAGATACCAAAAGTTTGTCTGCAGAAAATGGTGTTTCTTTACCTTTATGCTCCGCTTTAATGGAAACACCCTCACCTTTTTCCAGCGTTTCTGGAAGAACTTTTGCTCCTGTAACGATTTTTACTCCTTTTTTCTTCATTAAACGCTGTACTTCCTTTGAAATATCTGTATCTTCTGTTGGTAAAATGCGCTCGGCATATTCAATTACGGTAACTTGGATGCCGAAGTCAGAAAGCATAGATGCCCATTCGATTCCTATTACCCCGCCGCCAACGATAATGATAGAACTCGGAAGCTTCTTCATTTTTAGCGCTTCATCCGAAGTCATCACATACTTCTCATCCACTTCAAGGCCTGGAATTGTTCTTGGACGGGATCCTGTAGCAATTAAAATATTTTTAGGGCTTAAAATGACTTCCCCTTCACCATTATTCAATTCGACTAACACATCTTTTGTCTGTGTAATACTTCCCTTTCCATCAAAAACATCGATCTTTCCTTTTTTCATTAAATGTTGGACACCTTTATATAGGCGGTCCGTAATTTCTTCTTTCCGGGCCTGTACTTTTGAAAAATTAAGACCCACTACAGGGGCAATTACACCATACTTATCTGCATGCTTTGTTTGAGCGAATACTTCTGCACTTCTTAATAGGGCCTTACTCGGAATACAACCGGCGTGAAGGCATGTTCCACCAATTTTTCCTTTTTCAATAACCGCCGCTCTTAAACCTAATTGTGAAGCGCGAATGGCAGCTACGTACCCACCCGTGCCACCACCGATAATTACGACATCATATTCTTTTGTCATGTGTGTTATCTCCTCTTAACATTATATCTGTCGGAAAACTGCTGAATCTTTCCTATATAGTTATAAGCTTCTCTACCCGATTAATCGATTGGAATGGCACATACACTAGAGGCAAAGCTATCCCCAACTACAAATCCTTGTTCTGTGCTATAGTCAATATGCGTTTCCTCATCTAAATAGCGTTTTGTAAAACGGTCTATTTGAATTTGGATCCCTTCTATTTCCATACATAAATCGTTTCGCCGAGGTTCATCAAATAGAATTGAAAACCTAACAGACATTCCGCATCCTCCGCTAACTTCGGCATCAATCCGAGGATTATGATTTTCATTCGCCATCATTTCTTTTAGTTTATTGGTGGCCGCTTCTGTCATGTTTATCATCATAGACTTTCTTCTCCTAACACCTATTTCATTACACAATTACATTTGCGGCATTGACCTGTTCGTCCGCATGATAAGAGGAGCGAACAAGAGGACCTGCCTCGCAGTGACTAAATCCTTTTGACATGGCGATCGTTTTTAGTTCCTCAAACTCTTGTGGACTCCAATACTTTTGAACTTTTAAATGATGTTTGGTAGGCTGCAAATATTGACCAATTGTCATAATATCCACATGGTTCGCTCGAAGATCGTCCATCGTTTCGATAATTTCTTCCTTTGTTTCTCCAAGTCCAATCATAATACTTGATTTGGTTGGAATACTGGCATTCATTTCTTTAGCCCGGCGCAAAAACTCTAAGGAACGTTCATACGTTGCCCGTGCCCGAATACTTGGTGATAACCGTTTAACTGTTTCAATATTGTGATTTAATATATCAGGCCTTGCATCCATTAATGTTTTTATGTTTTCATATTCACCTTTCATGTCGGACGGAAGGACCTCAATGCTGCAAAATGGATTTCGGCGTCTTACAGCTCTGATCGTTTCTGAAAACACCCCCGCTCCGCCATCTTTTAAATCATCTCGAGCAACAGCGGTAATCACGACATGTTTTAAGCCCATTTTTTCCACTGAATCTGCAACACGCTCTGGCTCTTCCCAATCAAGTTCTGTCGGCAGGCCAGTTTGAACCGCACAAAACCGGCAGGCTCGCGTACAAATACTTCCTAATATCATAAAAGTCGCTGTTTTCCGTTCAGCCCAGCATTCATGAATATTTGGACATTTTGCTTCTTCACAGACGGTATGAAGGTTTTTTTCACGCATCATTTTTTTTAGGCCTGTATATTGTTCATTTGTATTTAGTTTTATTTTTAACCACTCTGGTTTTCGAACATAATTTGTAGACATGTCTATCACTCCTAAAAACAGACATTAGATTTTTAGTATTTAATAAACCACCAAGAATGAGATCATAAGAAGGTTAATTATCTTCATTTCTTCATTCCTAGTGGTTCAATCATCATTCGTTTAAGATTTTACTGTTACTTTCTGATCAGTTTCTTCTATTATATAGCGTAAGATTGGTTGTCTCGCCGCTTGTACTTCATCCAACCGGCCGATGACTGTCGTGTGTGGTGCCTCTAACACAATCTCTGGGTTTTCTTCTACTTCTTTTGCAATTTTTATCATCACATCTGCAAAGGCATCCATTGTTTCCTTTGACTCCGTTTCTGTAGGTTCAATCATCAAACACTCCTCAACATTTAGCGGGAAGTAGATGGTCGGTGGATGATAGCCAAAATCAAGGAGCCGTTTTGCCATATCAAGAGTTCTTACACCCAGTTTTTTCTGTCTAGAACCGGATAATACAAATTCATGTTTACACACTTGGGAATACGGAGCATCAAAATATGGTTC
The DNA here is from genome assembly GCF_042136325.1 of Neobacillus sp. KR4-4. Taxonomy (NCBI): domain Bacteria; kingdom Bacillati; phylum Bacillota; class Bacilli; order Caryophanales; family Bacillaceae; genus Neobacillus; species Neobacillus sp. KR4-4. Next base: position 46,064 of record NZ_JBHHJU010000014.1, on the reverse strand, counting down.
AAGTTTTTTACGGAGGTAGTTCGCATGAAGCACTGCCCCCTCAGAAACTTGACGTAATCCTACAGGTCCCATCGTACGAATATAGGTATAAGCACGAACCAAAATTCCAAAGTTTCCATAATATCCTTTTACACGGCCAATTGATAGCGGATGATTCGAGTTCAGTACATATTTCTCACCATCTTTTTCAATACGTGGGACAGGTAAGTACGGAATAAGTTTCTTTTTCACACCGACTGGACCAGCTCCTGGGCCGCCACCGCCATGTGGAGTCGTGAACGTCTTATGAAGATTTAAATGCACAATATCAAATCCCATATGACCCGGTGTTGTTTTTCCTAGAATGGCGTTGGCATTTGCTCCATCGTAGTATAATAAGCCGCCTGCTTCATGAACAACTTTGGCAATTTCCAAAATTTCTTTCTCAAACAATCCAAGAGTATTAGGATTTGTCAGCATCAATGCAGCTGTATCCTGATCCACATGCTTTTTTAATTCTTCTAAGTCGACCAATCCATTTTCATTGGAAGGAATGGTGACTGTTTTAAACCCGGCAACCGTTGCACTGGCAGGGTTTGTACCATGCGCGGAGTCCGGAACAAGGACCTTTGTTCTTTTTTCTCCTTTTTGTTCAAGATAGGCTTTTACCATCATTAAGCCAGTCCATTCTCCCTGTGCTCCTGCAGAAGGCTGTAACGTTACTGAATCCATGCCGGTGATCTCTGCTAATTCTTCCTGCAAATTATATAAAAGCTCTAAAGCGCCCTGAACCGTTTCTGCTGGCTGATAAGGGTGAATGCGGCTAAAGCCATCAAAACGGGCAACATCTTCGTTAATTTTCGGGTTGTATTTCATCGTACAAGAACCTAATGGATAGAACCCATTATCAATTCCGTGGTTTCGGTTGGAAAGCGCTGTGTAATGACGGACAAGCTGAAGCTCTGATACTTCCGGGAGCTCGGCTGGTACATCACGAATCAAATGCTTCGGGTATTTCGTGTTTAAATCAATACGATTCACGTCAGTTTCCGGCAGGCTTGAACCCATACGACCTTCACGACTAATTTCAAAGATTAGCTCATTATATTCAATCATTTACGACTTCCTCCAATACTTTTACAAATTGGTCAATCTCTTCTTTTGTTCTCTGCTCTGTCACGGCAATAAGCATTTGATTGTCATAGCCGTATGCACTTTCCAAGTCAAATCCTCCGATGATTCCCGCTTCAAGCAGTTTGTTGTTGACCTCTTTGACCGGACGAGGAAGTTCCACCACAAATTCATTAAAAAATGGTGATTGATTGATAATGATAAAGCCTGCCTTTTGCAGACACTTTGCCATATAGTCAGCTTTCTCAATGTTTAGCTGGGCCATTTGTCGAATTCCTTGCTTTCCAAGTGCAGACATGCATATAGAGGATGCAAGCGCATTTAATGCCTGATTGGAACAAATATTAGAAGACGCTTTATCACGTCGAATATGCTGTTCACGTGCTTGCAGTGTTAACACAAATCCACGTTTTCCTTGCTCATCCCTTGTTTGTCCTACAATCCGCCCTGGTACTTTACGCATAAATTTTTTGTGAACTGCGAAATAACCGCAGTGTGGGCCTCCAAAGGCCATCGGTATTCCTAATGGCTGCATATCACCCACCACAATATCTGCCCCGAGTTTACCTGGTGACTGCAGAAGCGCCAGTGCCAATGGATTAGCACTTACAATGAGTAATGCTCCTTGTGTATCCGCAATTTTTTTAATTTCTGCCAAATCTTCAATCGATCCGAAGAAATTCGGGTATTGAACAATAACGGCGGCAATGCTCTTATCCATTTGTTCTTTTAATCCTCTTAAATCGGTGACATCATCAACAAGATTGACTTCTTCTACTGCATATTCTTGGCCGCATGCTACTGTATTTAATATTGCTCGTGATTCAGGATGAACCGCTTTTGAAACAAGCACTTTTGAACGCCTTGTTGATGAAATAGCAAGTGAGGCAGCTTCTGCAAGTGATGTAAAGCCATCGTACATGGAAGAGTTGGCCACATCCATTCCTGTTAACTCACAAACCATTGTCTGGAATTCAAAAATGGCTTGCAACTCACCTTGACTGATTTCTGGTTGGTATGGTGTATAAGCTGTGTAAAATTCTGAACGTGAAATCATATGATTTACTACGCTTGGAATGAAGTGATCATATGTACCTGCACCAAGAAAGGTTGGATAGTTATTTGCACTTTTATTTTTGGAAGCAAGCTGTTGCATTTTTTTCAACAGAAGCGGCTCTGGAACCGCTTCTGGAATGTTTAACTCTCCCTCTAAACGTATTTCTTTTGGAATGTCCTCAAATAAATCATCGATTGAAGACATGTTTAAAAATGTGAGCATCTCCTCTTGATCTTGTTTCGTATCAGGAAGGTACCTAAATGTGTTGGTCATCTTATTCCCCTCCCTCAATATACGCCTGATACTCATCTTCATTTAATAGGGAGTTTAACTCCTCTGGATTAGATAGTTCCACTTCTACTAACCACCCTGCATCATATGGCTGTTCATTGATTGTCTCAGGACTATCGTTTAAATCCTCGTTTACACAAACAACTGTGCCTGATACTGGAGCGTAAATTTCAGAAACGGCTTTAACCGATTCGATTGTGCCCATCGATTCCTCCACTGTAACTTCATCATCTACCTCCGGAGTTTCAACAAACACGATATCCCCTAATTGTTTTTGTGCAAAATGAGAAATTCCAATTCGTACCCGATTTCCGTCTAGTTGTAATACCCATTCGTGTTCCTTGCTATATAGTAAACTTGCAGTTGCGTTTGTCATAATTTTACTTCCCTTCATTTTTGTATTTGAATTTGACCATCTATCATGTAATTAAGTACTGTGGGTATCGAATTCTATGATTTTATTAACCCATTTTATAAAACGGTGTCTTAATTACTACTGCATCAATTTGTTTATTACGGATTTCTACTTTTATTTGTGTGTCAACTTGTGCATACTCCGCTGATATAAGAGCAAGACCAATACTTTTCTTTAGAGTGGGTGATTGTGTTCCCGATGTAACGACACCAATTTCCTCTCCACTCTCTGAAACTACTTTATAACCGTGACGGGGAATCCCACGACCAGTGACTTCAATTCCTACTAATTTGCGTTTTAATCCCTCTTCTTTTTGTCTTAAAAGTGCCTCTTTTCCAATAAAATCACTTTCTTTATTGGTTTTCACCGCGAAGCCGATTCCTGCTTCAAGGGGACTAATATCGCTTAACAGTTCTTGACCATAAAGTGCAAGACGTGCCTCTAAACGAAGGGTGTCACGTGCACCCAATCCGCATGGCTTTAAGCCATCTTCACACCCTGCTTCTATCAGTTTTTCCCATAGTGCTTCCGCCTGACCAGCTGCTAAATAAAGTTCAAAACCATTTTCACCTGTATAACCTGTACGTGATACGAGGATATCTGTTATTCCGGAAACATTAACATGTTGTGCAAATTTAAATGAACCAATTTCAGATAGATTGGTTTCCGTTAGTTTTTGCAAAATACGTTCAGCCTCTGGTCCTTGAATGGCTAGCTGCGCAATTTCATTGGAGATATTTTTGAGTGTTACCTCTCCTTTTACATGTTGCTTCATCCATTCAAAGTCTTTATCAATGTTGGCCGCATTGATGACGAGTAAATATATATCATGCGTTAATTTATAAACTAGTAAATCATCGACCGTTCCGCCGTTCTGGTAGCACATTGCAGTATACTGTGCCTGATTGATACTGAGCTTCGTCACATCGTTTGTGACCAGATAGTTTATGTAGCTTTCTGCATCTTTTCCCTCTACCACTACTTCACCCATATGAGAGACATCAAAAAGTCCTGCTCGGTTACGAACTGACTCATGCTCTTCTAAAATACTTGAAAACTGTACCGGAAGCTCCCAGCCGCCAAAATCGATGACCTTTGCGCCATGTTTTTTATATGTTTCAAATAAGGGTGTCCGTTTTAACAATGTATTAGTAGTCATTGTGTTACCTCCGATTTAGATTTCCGACAAAATAACTGTTCTTTTACCTTTTTACCTGTTTCGGTCATCGCCAGCCCGCCAAGTGCGGTTTCCCTTAGTGTCCTTGGCATTTCCTTTCCAACCTTATACATCGCTTCTATGACTTCGTCACATGGAATCCGGCTTTCCACTCCAGCAAGTGATAGATCGGCAGCAGAAAAGGCAATCGAGGTACCAATGACATTTCGCTTAATACAAGGTACTTCAACAAGTCCTGCAACCGGATCACACACCAAGCCTAATAATGATTTCATAGCAATGGCGGTTGCATTTACAGCTTGTTGTGGTGTACCGCCTTTTAACTCTACGATTGTCCCCGCAGCCATTGCCGTTGCGGATCCCACTTCTGCTTGGCAGCCTCCTGCTGCTCCTGAAATAAAGGAACGGTTAGCAATCACGTAACCTAGCATACTTGCAGTAAATAAGCCCATGACTAAATCTTTATATGAATAGGTGTCATTTTTATAAAGTGAAAACAATACACCAGGTAAAATTCCAGCTGCTCCCGCAGTTGGTGTAGCAACAATAATCCCCATACGTGCATTGCTTTCAGATGTAGCTAATGAAAACGTCATGGCATTACTAATGTAATTTCCTGACAAGGCATTGCCCTGAGTCATATAGTTAAACATTTTCACCGCATCACCGCCGGAGATACCACTTGGTGCTGTTGAGCCGTCTTTAATTCCGCTATCGACGGCCTCCTTCATTTTGATCAATCGTTCTTCCATCATGCTGATAATGGTTTCTTCGTCTCTTCCCGACTTTTTCGCTTCCAACATCAACATGATTTGACCAATGGTTTTTTGTTCTCTTTCACAAGCTTCAATCAGTTCTTCCATGGACTTAATTTCCATTAAATTGCCTCCATAAATACTTTCTCGTTTGGTTGGAAATGACTAGCAAGGGACGTAAAATCATCGCCTGAACTTAACCGAATATCCACTTTTCTTCCGTTAATCATAAAGATTTTGGATAAACCTCCGCCAAGGGATACCCCTCCAACTTTTACAGCCCGATTATTGCATTTGGCTGTCACAATCGTTGTATTGGGATGGTTATAAAAAGTACATTTGTCTTCAAACTCGAAATGGTACTGCATACCTTCCTCTTTTGCCCACTCCAACGAATTTTTTATTCGTGAATCGTCGGTATTCATACCAAGCAATCCGCCGATAAGCGCTTTATCTGTTCCATGTCCTTGGTACGTTTCAGCAAAGGAATCGTAAAATACGATTTTTGTCTCTTCTGGACAACGACCTAATAGTTCAAATATAAATTTTCCGATTGACACAACACCTGCTGTATGTGAACTCGAGGGCCCAACCATAATCGGGCCGATTATATCAAAGCAACTTTGAAATTCCATGGAATGTCTCCTTCTTAAACAGTAATTAACTGTTGAAATAGTGGATAGTTACCACAAATATTTTTAGTCGTTTCTTTTGCTTGTTTAAGAACTTCAAGATTACCTTTATTCTTCAGAACAGCAGCGATTACTTTACCGATCTTCTCCATATCATCCTGCTTCATTCCGCGAGTTGTTAAAGCAGCAGTTCCCATACGGATTCCACTTGTGACAAATGGGCTTGCAGGGTCAAAAGGAATCGTGTTTTTGTTAACAGTAATTCCTGCTTCTTCTAACAATTTCTCTGCTTCTTTTCCTGTTAAGTTCCACGGGCGAACATCTAAAAGAACAATGTGATTGTCTGTACCTCCAGAGACAAGGGTTGCTCCTTCTTCCTTTAACGTATCCGCAAGTGCTGCTGCATTATCAATGATTTGTTTCGCATAATCCCTAAAGCTTGGTTGTAAAGCCTCATTGAAAGCAACTGCTTTAGCTGCAATGATGTGCATAAGGGGCCCGCCTTGAATTCCTGGGAACACAGATTTATTAATCGCTTTAATAATCCCTTCATCGTTTGATAAAACGATACCGCCTCGAGGTCCTCTCAACGTTTTATGCGTGGTGCTTGTCACAACATCTGCGTATGGAACTGGCGATGGATGAAGACCAGCAGCAACGAGTCCTGCAATATGCGCCATGTCCACCATGAATTTTGCACCCACTTGATCTGCAATTTGTCTAAAGCGTGCAAAATCAATTGTTCTTGGGTAAGCACTTGCCCCTGCAATAATCAATTTTGGCTGTTCTTTTTTCGCGATTTCCTCCAGCTCATCATAATCAATCAAATGAGTGTCTTCTTTGACGCCATAAGACACAACCTCAAACCATTTTCCTGAAACACTAACAGGACTTCCATGCGTTAAATGTCCACCTTGTGAAAGGTTCATTCCCATGATTTTATCGCCAGGCTGAAGAAGTGCGAAAAAAACAGCAAAGTTAGCTTGTGCACCTGAGTGAGGTTGAACGTTTGCATATTTAGCACCAAACAGCTTTGTTAAACGATCAATTGCTGCTTGTTCTGCCACATCGACAAATTCACATCCGCCATAGTAACGCTTTCCTGGATAGCCTTCTGCATATTTATTGGTCATCACGCTTCCCATTGCTTCTAGGACATCTTGGCTAACGAAGTTTTCCGATGCAATCAACTCCAATGTTTGATGCTGACGATCCTGCTCCTTTTTAATCGCTTCAAAAATGGTTTGATCATTCTGTTGTAAACTCATGATAACTCCTCCTTGAAATATTTTTCAGGCTCCCCTTTATGCTTCAAATATCTGCTTTTTTGCACGCAAAAAAGGACAGAAGAAGGGGAAGCATGTAGCTTCATATTCCCTTCTCTGTCCTTTTTACCTGAGAGTTTAGTTCTGTTACGAACATTCCCCTTTGGTGGCATAACTTTAATGCGCTCTCCAGAGTTGCGTCCCGCTGTGGTTCCATCTACCTGAGAGATTAATTCCAAGGGTTTTTTTTGGAACTTGCTCCTTCGGTGGCGTGTAAAAATTGCACTCTCCCACAACCGTCATCCGCTCTATTTTTTTATTATTTTCAGAATAATTGTTACTGGAAGCCAAGTCAAGCTTTTTTTGAAAACGGTATCAAAAATGGATCCTAAGACATTTTTGAGTTAGGTATTAATTTTCTGCTATCTTTTCCTGATTGACTTGATCTGCATAGTTTGCCTTCATATTCCGCATCTTATAGATGGCAATTAGTAAAATAAACCAAACTGGAGTTACAAACAAGGCCACGCGAGTATCTTCTGCAAGTGCAAGCACAACCAGAACAAATGCTAGAAAAGCTAGGATCAAGTAATTAGAAAATGGATAAAACGGCAATTTAAATTTGTTTATTTTTGCTAGATCTGGTCTTGTTTTTCGGTATTTCAAATGGCTGATAATTGTAATACCCCAAATAAAGATGAAACATACGGTAGAAATACTTGTTATTAGGGTAAATACTCCTTCTGGCATAACATAGTTCAACACAACGGCAATTAAAATGACCACAGTTGAAAAGAGCAATGCATTTGAAGGTACTTTACGGGAAGTAAGTTTTGTAAATGGTACAGGTGCATTTTTATCTCTGGCAAGTGAGTATACCATCCGGCTTGTACTGAAGATGGCACTGTTACATGCCGAAGCCGCGGACGTTAGAACGACAAAATTGACAATACCAGCAGCTGCAGCGATTCCAACCGCCACGAAGACTTGAACAAATGGGCTTTTCGCAGGATTTATCGCGTTCCATGGATAAATACTCATGATGACAATAAGGGCTCCAACGTAGAAAATCAAAACTCGAATAGGAATATTATTGATGGCCTTTGGAATTACTTTTTCTGGGTTTTCTGTTTCACCTGCTGTAAGTCCTACCAGTTCAATGCCAACAAACGCAAACACAACCATCTGGAATGAAAGAATAAACCCATTTATGCCATTTGGAAACCAGCCGTCATGGCTCCATAAGTTCGTGAAACTGGATGCTCCTGCATTGGTGGAAAAGCCTTTAATAATCATGAACACACCGATGACAATGAGTGCCAGTATCGCGATAACTTTTATTAATGCGAACCAGAATTCCATTTCGCCGAAAAGCTTGACAGTAGCGAGGTTCATACCTAGCAAGATGACAAGCGCAATTAATCCTGGCATCCACTGTGGTACAGAGGGAAACCAATATTGAGTATAAAGACCAACTGCTGTTAAGTCTGCCATTGCAATAGATATCCAGCAAAACCAGTAGGTCCATCCCGTGATAAAAGCTGCCATATTACCTAAATAGTCTCTTACAAAGTCAACAAAAGAATGATAGTTCAAATTGGTTAAGAGCAGTTCCCCAAGTGCCCGCATGATCAAAAAGCAAATGACACCTGTAATTAAGTAAGCAAATAATATTGATGGACCAGCTAAATGTATAGATTTTCCGGCACCTAGAAATAATCCTGTTCCGATTGCTCCTCCAATAGCGATTAGTTGTACGTGCCTATTTTTTAGGCCTCTATCCAATTTCTGTTCCTGCATATGAATTCCCACCCTCTACTTTTTTATTTTGAAAAAGGTCAGTCCCATCCGATTAAAATTATTTCTCCTCCTTATTTTAAAAATGAGTTAATTCCTTAATCAGTAGAAAAAAGTTATAAAAAAGCCATTTAAGAAGTGTTTTTGATGGTCTTCACTTTATATGGCTATTGCTAATGTAGGGTTTAGTAGTGATTAATAATTATTTTGTTAATTTTTGCAACAAAAAAAGGACAGAAGAAGGCAATGTTTCACCTTCTCTGTCCTTTTACCTGAAAGTTTGTTTCGCATATAAGCGAATCCCCTTTGGTGGCATATCCAGAAATATGCACTCTCCAGAGCTACGTCATGTAGTGGTTCTTTTTACCTGAGAGATTAATTCCAAGGATTTTATGGAACTTGCTCCGTCGGCGGCGACATTCGTCACTCTCTCCCAATACAATCAATCGTAAAATATTAAATTATCTAAAAATTGAAAGCGTATTCACAATGCTATATTCTCATAGACATATTCCTTTGTCAATCAAATAATAAATAAAATTTAGAATTTTCCTTTTTTTAATAACAAAAAATAGCCCTAACAAAAAGTAGGGCCTGAATGAATATTTTTATTGGCGTTAAGTTAAAAGAAATCAAAAAATGACGATTTTATCGCTGGAATCTTTTTTTCGAAAAGATCTATCTCAGTCTTGGAACCTTTCAAATATCCCATTTCAAAAAGTTCCATCGGTCTCTTGTACCCGAATAGAATCGCTGAAAGGGAGTTAATATTTAATTGAATCCCTTTTTTGGGAGGATGAACACACTGACTTCCCGTTTTATCTTTAAACACCCTGATTTCTCCCTTTCCTAGCAGATAACTCCCATTATTCCATGGTGCATGTGTATCTTCAAGATGGAGGAACAGTGACTCATTTTCTTGTATAAACGGAAATTTCAGTAAACATGCTTCAGCGTCGACAACCCTTGCCATAAAATAGGGAGCTAACTCATTTTTCACCTTTGGCTGCGGCAGAAAATAAGGAAATGGATCGTGAGTTGCAAGAGTCATAGTAACTGTTTCAACCATGGAGTCATGCTGGCAGATAAAATTCCATAGCCCTTTTCTCGCATCGTGGTCAAGAGCAACCAGCTCCTCCACCTCCATTTTTCTATCCTTCACCTGGTACAGAAGATAGCCCTTTGCCTCGTTCGAGGAATGGTAATAAACAGCAAGCTGTGAATCCTCATTATAAACGTGTTTTTTCCACCAATTTGTATCGCGTTTTAACATTCCAGTATGTTGCGTGGAAAATTGCTGGTAAATCATTTCAATCTCCTCATTATGGGACTCTCTGGAATATCTCTTTATAAAACCTGTCTGCGTTTCAAGGAACTTAAGGTTTGCTTTTTCAAACGTTAATTTCTTCTGTTCACTTAAAACCTCCCATCCATATTTCCGATAAAAAGAGATATCAAATGGGTGTAAAAGCGATACAATCATATTACTATTTCGCATGTGTTTCAAAGATTCGATAATGAGTGCGTTTACATAACCGTTTCGTCTAAACTCTGGGTATGAAGCAACTCCAGCGATTCCACCCATTTTCCATTCGGCATCCTTCATGAAAATGGTGAGTGGCATAATATGCAGTTTCGCAGCCAGATTGTCGTCTTCATCCCATATTCCTAGAATAGTATGATTTTTCAATGATTCTTTTCTAGCCGGTATATCAACTTCCGGGATCTTATATTGAAAAGCATACATTGATAGTTTCATTGCTTCTAAGTATTCATTCTCGGTAATTTCTCTAACCTGCACTAAGTCCAATTCCTTTCTTTTCTCAACGTAAAATATCTATGATATTAATCATAAAACAATGTGCTTATTTTTCCAACAATATTTGGAAATCAAATACGATCTTTACTTCAACTATAAAAATCAATTTCTTCTAAAAAAGCCTCGTTTGCTTATTGGGTTTCCCAATATAACAAACGAGGCGGCCCTAACAATATTAGTTTAAACCTCTCTGGTATGGCTTACCTTTTCTCTAGTTAAAGCATTTTTAAACTGCTCGATTAGAATAGGAACGATTTCAAAGGCATCGCCAACAATTCCATAATGGCAATTCTGAAAAATGGGAGCCTCTTTGTCCTTATTTATGGCAATAATTAACCCGGAGTTTTTCATTCCCACAATATGTTGAATTGCTCCGGAGATTCCAATTGCAAAATATATTTTTGGCGTGACCGTTACACCGGTTTGCCCCACTTGATGAGCATGGTCGATCCAACCCGCTTCTACTACATCTCTGCTGGCACCAACCGCTCCTCCAAGCGTTTCAGCCAATTGGTGGATGATCTGAAATCCTTCGAAGCTCCCTAATCCTTTCCCACCTGCAACAATAATGTCCGCTTCGTCGATTCGTACTTTCTTTACTGTTTCCTTTACAATTTCCAAGACCTTTGTCCGAATATCTTCTTCCTTTAGGGGTATAGTTTCTTCAACAATCTTGCCGCTTCTCCCCGGCTCCGGGTCCAGTGCCTTCATGACTTTTGCGCGTACTGTCGCCATTTGCGGCCGGTATTTTTTACATAAAATAGTCGCCATTATATTTCCGCCAAAAGCCGGTCTGCTCGCCAGTAGTAAACCTGTTTCCTCTTCCACATCAAGTTCCGTTGTATCCGCTGTCAAACCTGTCGGAAGATCGGTGGCAACAGCACTTGCCAGGTCTTTTCCTGTTGAGGTGGCACCGTAGAGAATAATTTCTGGTTTATATTTGTCAGCACACTCCAGCAGCGCCTTCATGAAAGTTTCAGTCCGATAATGTTTAAAGATAGGTTGATCATATACATACACAGTATCGGCTCCATATTCAAAAACGGTCTTTGTTAATTGTTTAACATTTTCCCCGATTAGAATACCGGCCAATTCCACTCCCCGCTTGTCTGCCAACTTCCTACCGGCACCCAGTAGTTCTAGGGATACGGAAGCAACTACACCATCCTTTTGTTCAATAAATACCCAAACACCTTTGTAATCTTTGAAATCCAATTACACTCCCTCCTTTGTTTCAAACAACTCTTTCTTTTCTAGCAGGACAGAGAGCAATTGCTCAACTTGTGCGGAGGGGCTACCTTCAAGGAACGTGCCCCCTGCCGGTTTCTGCGGAGCCCATACTTTGGAAACAATCGTTGGAGATCCCTTCAATCCAAGCTGTTTAATATCTACCTCTTCCAAGTCATCGACAGACCAGATGTGAGGATTATATCTGGCTGCTTTCAGCATGTTTGGCAGCGGAGAATAGGGTACTTCATTAATTGTTTTTTCAACAGAAAACAGACATGGCAATGTGGACCTTACGACTTCATAACCTTCCTCAAACTTGCGATGAACAATAGCATATCCTTCCTCTTGATTGACTTCCGTTACTTTATTCACAGACGTAAGGGGTGGAATATCGAGACGTCGAGCAATTCCGGGTCCGACTTGCCCGGTATCTCCATCAATGGACATTTTCCCGCAAATGATTAAATCAACGGGTTTCGTTTTTGCAATTTTTTCAATCGCCTTTGTTACGGCATAGCTCGTTGCCAATGTATCCGCACCTGCAAACCGGCGGTCCGTGATTAAATATCCCTCATCGGCACCTATCTCAATACACTTTTTAATAGCGGTAACCGCTGGAGGCGGCCCCATTGTTACAACAGATACGATTCCTCCATACCTATTCTTTAGACGAACCGCCTCTTCAACAGCATGAGCATCATACGGATTCAAGATCGCGGGCGCTGTCCTGCGGTCCATCGTGTTTGTTTTTGGATTCATCTTAATAATTTTGGTGTCAGGCACTTGCTTGATACAGGCTACAATATGCAGCATTTAACCCCCCCCTTTATTAAAAACACTTAGTTACATTTGTTAAAATAATATAAAACTAGCCGGCTGTTCTCTGGTTAAGAAGCCTTTTTACTCCCGTTACATTTACTTTATTAGAAGAGATGTCCATACATTCGAACTTTCTAACAATATCTATGTAAATGTTGCAAATGACAGAAGTTTTGAACTTCTTGTTTGTTAGCCAAATATAGAATAAAAAAACACGACTCTTATTAATTTTGAGTCATGTTTTTCATCTGGCGCTTTTCCTTAATACAAATCACGCCTATCACACCAATCATAGAGAAGATAACTGGAGTAATGAAACCGTAGTAGTATCCATTACCTACACTACCTGAAGCTGTCAGAAAATGATCCAAAATATATCCAAAAATGCTTGGCAGCAATACCGCACTTAGAAATCCGCCTGTATTCGCAAACCCCGATACAATGCCGGATTCTATCATCGGAAAAGATTGGCGAACGACAGCAAAAGTTAAGGCACTTGCCCCGTAACCAAAGCCAATGATAAAGAAAAGCAGAACGAGCATGGAAAAGGGTGGATTCCCCTTAAATAAAAGAAAGAAGGACCAACTCAATAAAATCATAGTATGAACAATAACATAAGGTCGTTTAATTGTGTCTAATCGACTTGAAATCCAACTAGTTAGAGGAGCACCAATAAGTGCTCCAATCAGTCCAATCATAATAAGTTGACTTGCATCTGAACGAGTCATTCCATAGACATCCATCCCATAAGGCACTGCCCACGAACCGATAAATCCCACATATGCACCTACAATCCCAAAGTGACAAAAAAATAAAGCCCACGCTTGTCGATTCGAGAATATTCTTCGTAGTATCGTAAACGTTTTTTCACGTGGTATCACTTCTTTAACAGCGGCCGATTTGGTAAGAAAGATTTGTTTTGGTTTTTTTATAAGAACAAAATAAAGAAGGATTCCACAAAGACATAAAAGGAGTCCTGCTGAAAAAAATGCCCCCCTCCAACCAAGTAAGTTAATTAATATGGAGAACGGGACTGTTGCAAAAAGAAAACCTAGACTTCCCGTCATTCCCGCCAAACCAATTAATCGAACAAATTCCTTTACTTTAAACCATTGGCCCAAAATTAACACCATATTTACCCAAATGGTCGCATCCCCCGTCCCCGTCAGTATTCTGGCCAAAAAAAGGACAATTTCATCGGTACCAAGACTATACATGATTGTACCTATGCCAGTAAGTATGGCACCTATCACGAGGAAAAAATTGGGTCCAAACCGATCTGCCAAAATACCCATTGGGATTTGCAATCCTGTGTATACAAAAAATTGTATACTTGTAAGTAAACCAATCGTTGTAGCAGTTACATTAAAATCCTTCATCACTTGTTCTGTAATCAACCCCGGTGCAGTTCGTTGGCTCGCCATCAATAAATAAGTAAACATGACAGAAGCAAATACAATCCATCTAAATCTGCTATTTTGTTTGTCCAATGATTTCTACTCCTATTTTCTTTTACTCCTATTTATATGGATTTTCTTTATCGGTAGATGTGGAAAATTACCTTAAAATCTAATAAATGTTTCAAAATTCCATTTATTAAATATTATTTGTATGATATTATTTTTAAAAAAAGAAGGGGTTAACATATGGAATCCACATTCTCACCACCAAAAACAACATCTAAGACAAAAGTCATTGTCATCAATGCATTATTCATTGCCCTAACTCTTTTAGCTACGATGTTCATTAACATTAAGCTCCCAATTATGGGTAACGGCGGGCTTATTCATCTGGGCAACGTTCCACTTTTTATTGCTGCCCTGGTTTACGGCAAGAAAACAGGAGCCATAGCTGGAGCTTTCGGTATGGGGTTCTTCGATCTAATCTCAGGCTGGGCTATTTGGTCCCCATTCACATTTATCATCGTAGGTGCTATGGGCTTTGTAGTCGGACTTATTTCCGAAAAAGTACCTGGCAATAAAATGTTTGTTCACACTCTAGCAATTGCCACCGCATTAATAATTAAGGTTGTTGGCTATTATTTTGCAGAAGTGATCCTTTATAGTAATTGGATACAGCCATTCGGCTCCATCCCTGGTAACATCATGCAGGTCGTAATAGCAGGTATCATTGTAGTACCTTTAGCAGAACGCTTAAAGAGTAGAGCCTTTAGATAACTAAATATAAAGTGCAGAGTCTATTTTTTAGTTTATTCACGGAGAGAGGATATTTCCTCTCTTTTTTTAATAGGTTTACGGAAATCCATTTCATCTTACACCTTTGTCCCCCCTCCCCTATCTTCAAAAATGTAAACTCTCTCATAATTACCTATCTAATTGAATAGGATTAATGGTGACATGAAATTTTACACCCCTTTTTCAGATTCCTTTTGGTTTTATTCATCCATTATTTTTTACTATTATTAAAAGTCCAATGTTTTTAGTAGTATAGATTAACTTTCTATTACAATATTAAAGGAGGGCAACTCAATGAGCGAGTTTGTTTCAGCATTTCATGGGATTCCAACCACATGCATTTCTGACACAATGCAAGGATTAAATAACATGGATCCATTAATTAAACCATTAAAAGAGGAATACAGGATAGCAGGTCGTGCCTATACTGTAAAAATGCCTGTTGGTGATAATCAATGCGTGTTACGTGCGATTCGTGAAGCCAAGCCAGGAGATATTCTCGTAGTGGATGCCAAAGGTGATAGCTATCGTACCATTGCAGGGGATTTTATCCTTGGACTTGCACAAACATTAGGAATTGCAGGGATCGTAACCGATGGGGTTATTCGTGACATCCTTGGTGTAAAAAAGCTTAATTTTCCAGTCTTCTGCAAAGGTACGACTGTTGCATCAAGTGCTAAGGGTGGTTGGGGAGAAGTAAACGTGCCGATTTCTTGCGGGGGAACCTCAGTAAGCCCCGGAGATATCATTGTAGCGGATGCTGATGGGGTTGTAGTCGTTCCGAAAGCTATTGAGGAAAAAGTATTAAGGAAAGCAAAAGAAAAGCTAGTTAAAGATCAAGAACGGGATGAGAAAGTTTCCGGAAAACCAATTGAAGTAATCCGCTATTTAGATAGTATGTTGAAATAAATAGATACCAAAAGAAGGGAAACGCGATAGTGACGTTTCTCTTCTCTTTTTTTCATTTTATTAGAAAAGAGAAAAGTACTTTAATGGGCTGCAATCTAGGATGATCACTCTATAATAAAATCCTTTTTTTTCCATATAAAAATTTCTTATAGATAAGTATAATTTTTATCAATTTTTATTATTCTGAAAATTATATTATTATCATCCGTATAGTAACTTATATTTTTTTAATAAAGTCGCAATACAAATAATGATTAATAAATGGGAGAGAAAAAAATTTATGTCAATTTTACATGAAGAAGCATTAAGGATACATAAGGAAAAGCAAGGAAAACTTGGCGTTATGTCAAAGGTCCCCTTGCGTGATGCAAAGGATTTAAGCCTTGCTTATTCTCCTGGGGTTGCTGAGCCGTGTATGGAAATTTATAAAGATGAAAACAAAGTGTATGACTATACAATAAAAGGAAACCTCGTTGCTGTTGTCTCCAATGGCACAGCTGTATTAGGGCTTGGAAATATTGGACCTAAAGCCGCTATGCCAGTCATGGAGGGGAAAGCCTTATTATTCAAATCATTTGCAGATGTTGATGCATTCCCAATTTGCTTAGATACATCAGATCCAGACAAGATTGTCGAGGTCGTTAAATTATTAGAGCCGACTTTTGGTGGTGTGAATTTGGAAGATATTGCTGCACCGCAATGCTTCGAAATCGAAGACAGATTGAGAAAAATTTGTAATATTCCAATTTTCCATGATGATCAGCATGGCACAGCCATTGTAACCGCTGCAGGGTTAATTAATGCGTTGAAACTCGTTGACAAAAAATTAGAAGATATTCGTGTTGTTGCAAACGGCGCAGGTGCTGCAGGGGTAGCGATCGTTAAGCTACTGCTTAATATGGGTGTAAAAGATGTTATTTTATGTGATACAAAAGGAATCATTTATGAAGGTCGTCCAGATGGGATGAATCGTTTTAAGGAGGAACTGGCACGCATCACTAATAAAGAACAAAAGCAAGGTACACTGGCAGATGCTCTTGTTGGGGCGGATGTATTTGTTGGAGTATCAGCAGCTGGTGCTGTTACAAAAGAAATGGTTTGTTCCATGAATCGTGATTCTATTATATTTGCAATGGCAAATCCGATTCCGGAAATCATGCCGGAAGAAGCAAAGGAAGCTGGAGCATTTGTTGTCGGGACAGGCCGTTCGGACTTTCCAAATCAAGTCAATAACGTATTAGCATTCCCTGGCATTTTCCGCGGTGCTTTAGACGTTAGTGCAAAAGAAATCAACGAAGAAATGAAACTAGCAGCTGTTTATGCGATTGCTGGGTTAATTGAGGATGAAGAGCTTACCCCGGATTATGTTATTCCTGATCCATTTGATCCTAGAGTAGCTGCACATGTTGCCGCTGCAGTAGCTAAGGCTGCAATGGAAACAGGAGTTTCACAAAGGACTATTAATATAAACGAGATCGAAGAACGTTTATTGGTATTAAAGGACTAACCTGTCATAGCCTAAATTCTAAATTGCAATATATAAAAACAATATAATTAAGGAGAGAGGACACCAATGTCCCCTCTCCTTATTTTTTCTCTCCCCATTTATCAAACCTTGATTTTTTATATGCAAAAAAACTGGGGCAGTGTTCCTGCCCCATGTCATAATTATTGTCAATCCATATAGCGATGTTCTCTCAGATTATTCAAAATAGAGATTTCCTGTAATAATTTCTCTCCAATATTTGTTTCTCTTACCTTTTTTCTCTTTAATTCTTTATCTACCAATCTTTTTATTGATAAAACATCAGTACCGTTTAGCAGGACGTCTTCTTTTGAATTAAAATGCTTATGTGCGACGAGCTGCATACCATAGGAATTATAGAGTAATGTATATCCAGCAATACCTGTTGTTGATTGATAAGCTTTAGAGAAACCGCCATCGATGACAATCATCTTACCATTTGCTTTAATTGGATTTTCTCCCTCAATTTCTTTCACTGGTGTATGTCCATTTATAATATGCCCCTGGTCAGGATTCAGATCAAATTCAGTTAGAATTCTGCGGCAAAAATCTTCATTTTCACGTAAATGATAGTATGGATTCTTCCCCTCTCTATGAGTGGACTTATCCTTAATAAAGTACCTCTCAAAAGTTGTCATTTCTTTTTTTCCAAAGAGTGAGGAATATTCTCCTGTCCATAAATACCAGACCATATCTGTCGCAAGATCATCTGTCTCTTCAGGATGTGCAAAAGAATGGCGCAAATAATGTTCAAAAACATCCAGTAAATCACGACCTGAATAGGTTTTATTTTCAATCACCATTTTTCCCATATTCCCTTCTTCATCAAGAGGAATACAACCATGTATTAATAGGTTCCCATTATATTTTAAATACAGACTCCCTTTCTTCATTAAGAAATTCATATGTCTAGCAAGCTTTTCTGAATGCTGGATAGAAAATAATAATTTTTCCATAACCTGCTTTTCTTCTTCTAATAATTGATCAGGCTGCTCCGGATTTATGGTTGCAAAGCAAGTATTTTCTAGAGGGTAGGTCCTCCCGTTAATCGTTATTTCGCTCTTGTCATAATCAATTTTCTCAAGCAATAGCCTTTCTGACATATTAAAATTCGGGCGTCTCTTTATAATAGGCATTTCGAGTTTAAACTGAATCATCGCAATTGCTTGATGAATTTTCGTTATTTGTAATTTTTCATGGTCCGATAATTTCTTTTCCGAATGTAGCTTAGGCCTGAAAGCTGGACTGTCCTCGTAGTATTTCTCCGCAAGATTCAGCAGGGGCCTAAGATTGATTCCATATACATCTTCAATAATATCCAAATTGTCGTATCTCGCACAGATCCGTATGATATTAGCGAGACAAACCATTGAACCAGCAAATGCACCCAGCCATAGTACATCATGGTTTCCCCATTGAATATCAACGGAATGATAATTGATCAAAGTATCCATGATTTTATCAGGTTCAGGTCCACGATCATAAATATCCCCCACTACATGAAGATGATCGACAACTAATCTCTGTGTGGTATAGGCAAGCCCTGTTATGAGTTTATCTGCCTGACCTAAGGAGATAATCTGTTGGACTATTTCCGTATAATATTGTTCTTTATTTGTAGATTGATATGTTTTGTATAGCAGCTCTTCTATAATAAACACAAACTGACTCGGTAATGCTTTTCTTAATTTCGAACGTGTATATTTAGAGGATGCATGAGAAATAAGCCTTATCATCCGCTCAATGATTACAATGTACCATTGGTTTAATTCTTCTTCATTACTAAAATGATTTTTAATTATTTGTAATTTTTCTTCAGGATAATAAACTAATGCCGCAAATTCATTTATTTCTTTTTCAAATAAAACATCTTGAAACAAGTCCCTGATTTTCTCTTTTACATTC
Organism: Neobacillus sp. KR4-4; assembly: GCF_042136325.1. Taxonomy (NCBI): domain Bacteria; kingdom Bacillati; phylum Bacillota; class Bacilli; order Caryophanales; family Bacillaceae; genus Neobacillus; species Neobacillus sp. KR4-4. Next base: position 27,163 of record NZ_JBHHJU010000014.1, on the reverse strand, counting down.
CCTGAACCATTTCTTAACACATGTTGAAAAGCCTGATATTCCCCATGTAAATCACTGACAAAATGTTCTGTTCCCTTTGGTAAATTAAGAATGGCTTCCAGATTAATAATTTCAGTTACTACTTTTTCTTCACAATCATATTTTTGGACAAGTAAGTCTAGGTACTTTGAGTTCAAAATTATGTATCCCCTTTCAAAATTCATCATTTATTTTCTATGTATTCGATTGAGATATATTATTTATATTATCAGATAAACTTAAATTATAGTTAAATTACCATTAAGAATCTCTATGTCAACTAGATTTTTTAACAATTACCAAAAAAAAAAGGTTTGGGCCTTTAGCACATTGGGGTGCAAGAAACCCAAACCTCTTATAAACTTAATAATCTGGCAGTCTTCAAAAATGGTGACCTTGCAATGCTACAGAGACACAATTAAAGTCAACGATATCATATTCTAAGTAATTCGAATTCTACCAACTCTTCTATTTCGATTAGGATGTTTATTACTCATTGCTCCTTGAGATTTAGGAATACCTGGAAGTGATATGAGGCCAGCCTTAAACAGGGTATACCCGATAAATGTAGCATAGATCGTGCTTCCGATCAGAAACCAGATAAGTCTTCTGCCAACATCGCGTAACATATTTTCACCTCTTTAACCTCTAATTGGTGATAAATATGATGAAATCATCTTTTTTATGTCGTCTTATTCAACTCTGCCATCCTTATTCACTTCCGAGAATTCCAGGAAATTACTTAAACTTAATAATTAGGATGAGGGAGGAGACTTTTACTTTTCCCCACCAAATCGAAGCTTCAATAAAAAACCATACATAAACAGGGAAACCATAATACCCATCATTTAAAAAAAGTAGTGGAACATCGTCCCGCTACTTCATATTTTAAAAATCCATATCTATAATCTCTTTAATTGTCCCTGTAACTCGATCACTTTCGAGCAATTGACCTTCTTTCAAATCGTTCACTTCATTAGCTTGTTCCACAACGGCCGTTGTGTTACTTGGATTTGCAGGATCAACTGGACGAACAATAAGTTCACTTTTAAGTCTATTAATTTCATTTAATAACTCGCTGCGAAGGGATTTTAACAACGTTTGGAATTGATCCTTATCTAACTTTTGCTCACCAAGTTTTGTTACAAAATCCTGTAACTCGTTTGTTTGAACGGACCCGACCCCAGTTCTGCCAACATCGAAACGGGAGGCAAATTCTTGTTTAAGTTGGTTGATCTTAGCTAAAAACTCTTCACGAAGTGTATCTATTGTCTCTTCTTTTTCAAATTTATTCATATCCTTCTCAACAAGCTTTGTTAGATAATCCTCCAGTTCATTTGCTTGGGCTTTTTGCTCAAGAAATGAATACACTTTTGGAGAGATTTTCGAAGTTTTTAATGTCAACCCTACATGTTCGTTTTTACTTACTGACTCCATCTTCATTAATCTGAACACATCCGTTTGGAGATTAGCAGCCGTTAAAAAAAAGTTTGAGAGAGCGTAAAATGGTGCAAACATCTGTGCACCCAGATGGGAATCCCTATTGTTTACTCCGGAAGCGGACTTATCACCAAGAAGATGATCTTTGTTGCTCATACGTTCTTCTCCCCTTCTTATGCGAAAACAGCGTTTGTTTCATGCCTGCTTAGAATTTCTAGTCCATACAAATTTAACTTTCTTGAATCAGGTAGGAATAGATGATTTTGCTCTCTAATTTCGACGCCATACCTTGTATCAATCGATTCCTCGATGAAGCGTTTAAGAATCCCTGCGATTCCACCTATATAAACATATTTATAAACTTTATCTTTAGGAGATGGGAAAGTGTTTTCAATTTTCGTTAATAATATTTGCGTGTACTCTCTTAATGACTCATGGATTTGCTCTGTAAGATCAACTTTTTTACCACTATTTCCATCCTGTTGCTCCATTTTTGTTTTCTCGATTGTTTTAATAATGAATTCTTCTAGCGAGCGAACATCCTCAAAGTACTCGAGTAACTTTTCACTTCTCAGTTTATCGATATGTTTTAGATACGAAATATCAGCAAAGCAGTTCAATGAATCCCTGCTCTTAGGAGCTTGAAGTCCTGCTTGAAGTAAAGCAAGATCAACAGTCCCTCCCCCTAAATCGACAATTAGGGTTTCATAATTATTAAATGAATTGGCTTCCTCACGATCTTGCAAATCAAAATCTTTTTTAATTGCCCAACGAGCAACTTCGCTTTCAATCCGGCATTTGCTAGTTTCGACGTGAATGGAAATAACTCTTTCAAATCCTGGAGTTAAAATCGCTACTTGGTGCTCCCCTTCAAATCGGCCGGCCATTTTATTTTGCATATCGCTGAACTTGTTCGTTTTCTTAAGTAACCAAATTGGAAGCATGGTTGAAAAATAATTAATGTTCACTCTATTATCTTCTTGACCATTCCCTTTTAATACATTGTAATAGGCCACTGAAGCCAGGAACATCACGTAAGGAATCTCAGATTCTGTTTTATCATGAAGCTTGTTGATATGAATATTTCCTAACACCTGCTTTTCCGCTGAATCGCCCACCAGATAATATTTCTCTACACCGTCTATCTTAGTTGAAATGAGCATATTTTGAAGAAGGTATTGGGGATCATTAAAAGTAGACGGATAGTGGCCGTCTGCCTTTTCCTTCGTTATTTCTACGACATTTGTAGGAACCTCAAAATAATAACCATCTACAAGGGTTTGAAAGATAGAATTACCAAAATCGACATTTTGACGTTTTATATCCATTATTTCTCCTCTTTTCATGCTTTTTCCTGATATTAAGTATATATTCTTCTCTTCAATTTGTCTAAATATGTTAATAGTTTTTTAGATTTTGAAAATTTAATATGGATGCGTTTGTGATGGTTTTAATCTCTTGCCTTGAATAAATATAAAAAAGACTGCAGGTGCGGAAACACCATACAGTCTTAGACAATTAACATTCCTTCATACAAGCAAGACTATTTTAAACCCATTGAATTGAGCCGAACTCACCATGTGGATGGTTTTGTAATTTAAATTTCCTATACTCATATTCTAATTTCGATAATGGAAATTTATAAAGCTGTTGATCATCTTTATTATATACGTTTAAAAAAATTAGTTTATTGATAAGTTTGTTCCGCTTTTTTTCATCATTTTTTCCCATCATAAACACTCCTTCTGTATTCAAGAAACTTCCCTTGCTTACATCAACTTTAAATTCAGTCTGGTTAAATTTTTTATTAGATTAATAATATTATAAACCCAATAATTCCTATCTGTAAAGTATGAATTAAAAAAATAATGAAGGCACTATCATCTTGACAGTACCTAGGGTATTTCCATTTATTTGAGGCAGGGGTCAATTTGTAAATTGGTTGGCTTAAACTAAAGTCAAATGATTTCAATATCGAATTCCATGTATTTATTTAAATTATGACTTAATGGACCGTCTTCCGTAATTAAGTAATCAAGTTCTGAAACGGGACCAACCAAGTAATTGGAAATCGTATTAAGTTTACTTCTTGTAACCAGGGTTGCGATCTTATTTGAACTTTTAATCATCTGACGTTTAGCATAAGACTCTTCTATATGAGGAATGCTGATACCAAAGTCAGGGTGCAAGGAATACACTCCTAAAAAACAGAGATCGGCTCTAATATTTTTAAGCACTTCAATAACATCTAATCCTACAGTCACAAAAGATTCTTTAAAAAAGGTTCCTCCTAAAAGGATGATATCAATATTTGGATGTTTGGATAATGCCAAACTAATTGAGGGACTATTCGTAATAACGGTCCCCTTAAACTCCATTGGAATTTCTTGAGCCAGAAAAAGATTGGTTGTACTTCCATCAATTAAAAGAACTTGTCCATCTTTAATAATTTTCACTGCTTTTAAGGCTAATTCTTTTTTTGCATCTATATTTTCTTCCGTTCTTTCAGAAAATGTTAAAGCGCTCGCAGATGCAGGAAATGCCCCGCCGTGTACTCTCTTGAGAAGACCTAATGAATCCATTTCCCTTAAATCTCGTCTAATTGTGTCCTCGGATACATCCCATTTCATGCTTAATTCTTTAGCAACGACTTTCCCTTCTTTTTCAAGTATTTGTAAAATCATGCTTTGTCGTTCTTTTCTCAGCATAACAATGATCAGCCTCCGTGTTTTTGCATGTTTTTTCTTATATTATATTATTTTTTCTTGAATTCACAAATTTTTTTTTAAAAACAGGCAAAGTTATTCTTGTTTTTTCTTGTTTTTAAAGATAGAATATTCACGAATAAGAAAAAACTTGCGTTAAAATGCAAAAGCAAGAAATTCTTTGAGGCAAGTAAACAAACCAATTATTTAAAATCATATGAATAAAGAGGAGGAAAAATGATGAATAATAGTCTCGAAACACTAGCTGTAAATACGATTCGCACCTTATCCATTGACGCGATCAATAGTGCTAATTCTGGTCATCCAGGCCTGCCTATGGGGGCTGCTCCAATGGCCTATGCACTTTGGGCGAATCATCTAAATCATAATTCTGCAAATGCAAAATGGTTTAATCGAGATCGTTTTATTCTTTCTGCCGGACACGGCTCTAGCTTGTTGTATAGTTTGCTTCATTTAGCTGGGTACAATGTATCTTTAGAAGATTTAAAAAGTTTTAGAAAGCTTAATAGCAAAACACCTGGTCATCCCGAATTTGGTCACACAGATGGTGTTGAAGCAACAACTGGGCCTTTAGGGCAAGGGATTGCAAATGCAGTAGGAATGGCGATGGCTGAAGCGCATTTAGCTGCAAAATTCAATCAAGATGGATATCCTGTCATTGACCATTATACATATGCTTTAGTGGGCGATGGAGATTTAATGGAAGGCGTCTCTTATGAGGCCATGTCAATGGCTGGCCATATGAAACTAGGAAAATTAATTGCCTTATATGACTCCAATGATATTTCTTTGGACGGTGAATTAAACCTTTCCTTTTCAGAAGACATTCAAAAGAGAACAGAATCGGCTCATTGGCAATATTTACGAGTAGAAGATGGCAATGATGTAGCAGAAATCTCAAAAGCTATTACATTAGCTAAACAAAATTTAAACCAACCAACCTTGATCGAAATTAGAACTACGATTGGTTTTGGAAGTCCCAAAGTGGCAGGATCAAACAAGGCACATGGAAATCCACTTGGAGCAGAAGAAGCTCGTGCAACAAAAGAAGTATATGGCTGGCACTATGAAGAGGATTTCTTTGTACCAGAAGAGGTTAAAGCCCATTTTGAAGAGCTAAAACAAAGAGGAATGGGTCAAGAAGAACAATGGAATGCATTATTCCAGTCTTATCAAGAGACATATCCTGAATTAGCAAAAGAACTGCAACAAGCCATCACGGGAGATGTTTTAATCAATGCAGAAGACATCCTGACATTTGAAACAGGTAAAACCATCTCCACTCGTGTAGCCAGCGGAGAAGCTATTAACCATTTTGTCAAATCAGTTCCTTCTATTTTTGGAGGAAGTGCAGATCTTTCTCATTCCACAATGACAGATATAAAGGAAAACGCAGCATTCGCGGTAGAATCATTTAGCGGACGGAATATCTATTTTGGTGTCCGAGAACACGCAATGGGAGCGGCTGGCAATGGTTTGGCTCTTCATGGCGGAGTAAAGCCATTTGTAAGCACATTCTTTGTTTTCAATGATTATCTCAGACCATCCATACGTCTGGCAGCCTTGCAAAAGCTTCCAGTCACTTATGTATTTACTCATGATTCGATTGCGGTTGGTGAGGATGGTCCAACTCATGAGCCAGTTGAGCAGCTAGCTTCTCTTCGTGCCATCCCAGGGCTAACCGTGATTCGCCCATCCGATGCGAACGAAACAGCAAGTGCTTGGGCATATGCACTAAAACAAACAGACGGTCCTGTTGCAATGGTCCTGAGTCGTCAAAACCTCCCTGTGCTCCAAGAAACACAAGCGGGTTTAGACAACCTTTCAAAGGGAGCTTACGTATTAACGCAAACAAATGACCAACCAGAGGTTATCTTGATCGCAACTGGTTCGGAAGTGTCATTAGCCATTAACGCGAAAGCTGAACTTGAAAAAGAAAATGTATCAGTTCGTGTTGTCGCTATGCCAAGCTGGGAACTATTTGATCGTCAACCGAAAGAGTATAAAGAGCTTGTCCTCCCTGCTTCTATCAAAAAGCGTGTGGCACTCGAAATGGGTATCTCTCTTGGCTGGGAACGCTATGTAGGATTAGAGGGGAAAGTATTATCTATTGAAACTTTCGGTGCTTCAGGAACAGGCGCTGCTGTCATGGAGCTATTTGGATTTACGACTGAGAATGTTGTTCAAACTGCAAAAAGTCTACTATAATCTTAAAATGGAGGAAATATACGATGAAATTATTTATTGATACTGCTAATCTTGTTGATATTAAAAAGGCATATAAAATTGGTGTTTTATCAGGTGTTACAACTAATCCTTCCCTAGTTGCAAAAGAAGGTGTAAAATTCGAAGACCGGATTGCTGAAATCTGCCAGGCAGTTCCACAGGTTGAATCTGTTTCCGCTGAAGTAACTCCAGATGCCGTTACAGCTGAAGAAATGATTGCTCAAGCTGAGGAACTTATTAAAATTAACGGCGGAGATGAGAAAGTTACAATCAAGCTTCCTATGACTTTAGACGGTTTAGAGGCTTGCCGTTATCTTGCCGATAAAGGTGTTAAAACAAATGTCACACTTATCTTTACAGTTAACCAAGCACTATTAGCTGCTCGTGCAGGTGCAACTTATGTATCTCCATTTTTAGGCCGCTTAGATGATATTTCCGAAGACGGCGTACAATTAGTAACAAAAATAGCTGAACTGTTCCGCATTCATAATTTCGACTCACAAATTATTGCCGCATCTGTTCGTCACCCGGATCATGTTACTCGTGTAGCAATGGCAGGTGCACATATTGCAACGATTCCGTTTTCAGTCATTGAGCAAATTTCAAAACATCCACTTACTAATCAAGGGATGGAAAAATTTGCTGCAGATTGGGAAAATACTCTTAAAAACTAAGTTATAGAAAAAACGACAGGTTAATGGCCTGTCGTTTTTTTAATTCTATTTTGTAATTTAAGATTTTCAATTGCAGCTCTTATAAATTGCAAGTCCCATAGTATAATGGAAGCAATCTCTGTGGATTTGAACGAAAAAAATGAAAAACCCGAATAACGGACTTTATTGATAATGTCCATTATTCGGGTTATAGTTTAAAATTGAAGTGAGTTTTTTTTATGGGACTCAATTATTAATTAAGACATTTAACTTCAAAAAATTACCCAAATATCATGTTCAGTGCTAATACCCCCAGTAGTCCATAAATAGCAACAAGGGTATACATGAAACACACAGTTTTAACTGTTTGTCCAACAGTCAAGTTTAAATATTCCTTTGACATCCAGAAGGATACATCACTAGGCGGCGCCCAAGCTATGGAAGCACTTCCAATTGCTAATACCATCAATTCAGGACTAACACCAGTTGACTGGACAATTGGCAGCATAATTCCTGCCGTGGTTAAAACTGTTACAGTTGCAGACCCAACGGCGATACGAATAATAGCAGCAACAATCCATGCTAATAAAAATGGTGAGATATCCCATCCACTGGTAAAATCGGCAATGTATTTTGCCATTCCACTATCAAGAATGACCTGTTTAAATGCACCGCCACCGCCGAGAATGAAAATGATTCCTCCCATAGAGATCAGTGCTTCCTCTACAGTTTTCATTAGTTGAGGCATCGTTTTTCTTTTTTTATGCAATCCAAATACGTATACGGCGATAAGGAGCGCGATCAGCAAAGCCATATCCGCATTTCCGATAAAGGTTAAAATTTTCCTAATGACAGATGTTTCAGGTAATGAAAATTCTGCAATAACCCCAATTAAAATCAAAAGAACTGGTGACAAAGTGGTAAAAAGCGATGTCGCAAAGGATGGGACTTCATCCAAATTAAATTCTTTCTTTGAAACTAAATGCATCGGAATTTCGACATCCCAATTTTTATATAACTTCGTAAATAGCGGTCCAAAAATAACTGCAGCTGGAATTGCTAGAATCAAGCCATACCCCAGAACGACCCCTAAATTTGCTCCTAAAGCAGCTGAGATAGCAGTTGGTCCTGGATGTGGAGGTAAGAAGACATGTGTGATCGATATTGCGGCTAGAAACGGAATTCCCACTTTCAACAGCTTTACTTTTGCTTCAATCGCAACTGTATATACAATTGGAATGATGAGAATGTAACTAACTTCATAGAATAAGATGATTCCCATAAGGAATGATGCAATACAAATGGCCCAGTCCACTCTTTTTTCGCCAAAAACATTAATTAGAGTCGTTGCGATTCTGTTGGCTCCTCCACCCTCAGATATTATTTTCCCGAAAATGGCACCCAACCCAATAATGATGGCCAAATGTCCGAGTGTACCGCCTAGTCCCGTTTCAATGGATTTGATAATTGCTAATGGTTCCATTCCGATGATTAGTCCTACAGAAATAGCCGAAAACATTAGAGACAAAAAAGCATTTAGTTTAAAAACTATGACTAAAATAAATAAGATTACGATCCCTAAAGCCAATGCTACTAGTGGCATATAAACACTCCATTCGCTAATTAATTAAAGTTTTTCATCTCAACTTCCTTGCTTAAAATTTAGTCTTGCATGGAAAACCTGGGTAAAATTTAATATAAAATAAAAATATAATTCACAAATATTAAATCTTTTTCAAACTATTCGTCTTAATAGTGATTCATTATACTCCAACCAGTTCTGACGTAATCTTAAATTGTGCTTCTGTTTTTTCTTTTACTTCATCTAAGGTAACACCCTCCATTGTTTCAACAAGGATCATTCCTTCATCGGTAAAATCAAAAACCGCAAGATCTGTAATTAATCGATGGACGACTCTTTTACCTGTCAGTGGTAACGTACATTCACGCTTAATTTTTGATTCCCCATGTTTATTTACGTGTTCCATCACGACGATGACCCGTTTTGCTCCATTAACAAGGTCCATCGCTCCTCCCATACCCTTTACCATTTTTCCAGGTATCATCCAGTTCGCCAAATCTCCATTTTCAGCTACTTCCATACCACCTAAAATAGCTAGATCGATATGACCTCCGCGAATCATGGCAAATGACATGGCGCTATCAAAGAATGAAGAACCCGGTACACAAGTAACTGTTTCTTTTCCGGCGTTAATAAGATCTGGATCTTCATTTCCCTCGACTGGAAAAGGACCAATCCCAAGCAATCCATTTTCTGACTGTAAAAAGACGTTAAAATCCGATGGAATCTCATTTGCGATGAGCGTAGGCATACCAATCCCTAGATTAACATTCATGCCATCCTCAATTTCCTTTACAGCACGTTTTATAATCGTCATACGTGTATCTATCATCTCGATTTACTCCTTTATCGCGCAGCCACTACAGTCCGGCGCTCGATTCGTTTTTGATAATCGGTACCCACAAGTAAACGCTGTACAAAAATTCCCGGTGTATGAATTTCATCCGGATCCAGTTCACCCAGCTCAACAATTTCCTCCACTTCTGCGATCGTGATTTTCCCTGCCATCGCGGCAAGTGGATTAAAATTTCGAGATGTTTTCCTGAAAACCAGATTTCCATATGGATCGGCTTTCCACGCTTTTACAAGTGCAAAATCCCCTTGAATCCCCTCTTCAAGTAAGTAGGTTTTTCCGTTAAACACTTTCGTTTCTTTTCCTTCAGCAATTGGTGTCCCAACTCCCGTGGCAGTATAAAATCCTGGTATACCTGCACCACCAGCACGAATCCGTTCTGCAAGGGTTCCTTGTGGGGTCAATTCAACTTCCAATTCTCCACTTAAAAATTGTTGTTCAAAAATTTTATTTTCCCCTACATAGGAAGACACCATTTTTTTTATTTGACGATTTGCCAGCAAAAGGCCGAGACCCCAGTCATCGACTCCGCAATTGTTGCTGACAACTGTCAAATCTTTTGTCCCTTGCTCTACGAGCGCCTGAATCGTTAACTCTGGAATTCCACATAGGCCGAATCCTCCGACGATTAAGGTTGAACCGTCTTTAATATCCTTAACTGCTTCTTGAAACGAATTCATCAATTTTGTATTTTTCATAGAAATCACATCCTTAAGTTTTCACTATCCTTGCAGCATAATAGTTTATTAATTTGGCACTTTTTCATTGTTTGACGACTTGTCGATATAAAATTCAGATGCTTTAAGTTGATGGATCAGTTTTTCAGCAAACCGTTTCTTAACCTCAGATAGTTCATCTTTTTTATAATCGAAAAATCCTTCTCCTGATTTCATGCCTAATTTTCCTTCAGCTACTTTTTGTCTTAGCATCTCATTGGCATGTTGAGAATTATCCATAACCTTCAACAAGTTATCACCAACAGTACACCATATATCCAGACCACCTAGATCAGCAATCTCTAATTGTCCCGTTGTCGCATATCTGAATGCTGGACCAAACTTTAGTGCTTTATCAATATCCTCTGGGGTTGCGGCACCCATTTCAATGAGAGAGAAAACCTCCCGTGCAATGCCTTGTTGAATTCTGTTAGCAATAAGTCCTGGTATGTCCTGCAAAACTTTAACTGTTTGCTTTTTTATGGACTGATATAATTCTTCAACTTCCTTAAAAAGATGATCAGGCATATTCCCAAAATACGATAGTTCTACAAGGGGCATTAAGTGTCCTGGATTATACCAATGATTTACAATCATTTGCTCTTTTCGTTTTGCACTGATCAGTTCCATCATACCGGTTAAAGGTAAGCTCGATGTATTACTGGCAAATATCGTATGGGATGGACAATATTCATCCAATTGCTTAAAAAGATTCTGTTTAAGCTCTAAAATCTCTGGGACCGCTTCAATGACGTAATTGCGATCTGCAACCGCTTTCTTTAAATCTGTTAATAAAGTGATCCGCTCGATTGTTAACCCCACTGACTGTGACTCGATAAGGTTTGCTTGAACTAACATTTCTAGTTCTTCTTCAATTTCTTTTAAAGCATCCTTTAATCTATTTTCGTCCGTATCGTACAGATTAACATCATATCCGTACATTGCGAAAGCTTCAGCTATCCCATGCCCCATGGTACCTGCACCTAAAACAGCAATTTTTTTAATCATGGGCTATTACCTTACTTAATACACTTGGATCAAAATGTTTGATATTACAAGTGAACTCCGGAGCACATCCTTTATTCTCGGATTCTTTTACTAATTTGACAACGAGATCATTGTAAGGGGTTTTTATGCCAGCTTCCCTTCCCTTTTTACAAACGAAACCGTTGATATAGTCAATTTCTGACTTTCTATTCTTCTCCAAATCTTGCAGCATGCTCGCTTTTGTATTGCTGTGTGGGCCCCATACTTCTTGATAAAAATCCATTTTATTTGGTATATCATTTTCGTCTTGGAGTTCAAGAAATTCCATATCTTTTCCTTGCATCACTTCTAATTTAATTCCGTGTGCTCGTGCAACCTTGATAGTTTCATCCGCAATATGGGCTAAACTGAACATCGCCATTTCACTGGATAGAACTTCACCAAATTTACAGCCTAATGCAGCGGACATGCCACTAAATGTTGCATTCATTAATAGTTTTGACCATTTTATTCCCATGATGTTATCTGAGATATGGCAATGACCAACTAAATCCAATACCGATTTTACCTCCTTGAGACGAGGAGTCATCGATCCATCCAGTTCACCTATATCAAATGCGTAATTTTTTACAGTATGTGCTTCAGTGGCGAGTTCCGAAACACCCGGCTCTATCCATGTAGCCCCAAATCCAACTACGCCCCCAATGGTTCTTTCACGTCCGATATAGGAAGAAACAAAATCCTCAGGTATACCATTTTGCAGCGTACAAACGATACTATCAGGATGAAGATGAGGCTGTAATTGTTCTAAAGAGGTTTGGTTATATACCTGTTTCGTCAGTAAAAATACCAAATCATACTTCCCAGTCATTTCATTGGGCAACAATGCTTTTACAGGGACACAAAGGTCCATAAAACCAGTAATTTTTGCACCAGAATGATTGAGTGCCTCTACGTGTTCCTTATTGATATCAATTAAATCTACTTCTTTTCCCCCTGCAGTAATCAAGGCCCCTATTATAGTCCCTAAAGAACCCGCACCCATTATGGCAATTCTCATATGTATTCCTCCTCTTTTGAAGTGATTGATAGGTTAGTAAGTTCTCAACCTTCCAGATTATTTAACGACACCAGTCACGTTATTCAGCGTTTTTATTTTTCTTAATGGGTCCAAACCTAGAATTTGTCTAGCCTCGTTTGGTGTAGCAATTTCTCTTCCTAACGTTTTTGATAAATCTACAATTCTCTCAACAAATTGAGCATTGGTTTTAGCTAATTCACCTCGTCGATAATAAACACTGTCCTCCATACCCACTCGGACATGTCCCCCCAGGAGAATACTCATGGTATTAATCGTTAATTGATCTTTACTCGCTCCAATTGCTGACCATGTTGAACCGGATGGAATACTTTCCGCTAAAAACATTAAATTTTTAGGTGTAGCCGGCATTCCACCATGTATTCCTAGTACAAATTGGAAATGAAAGGGAGGTTCAATCAGGCCCTTCTTGATAATTCGCATCGTATTTTCAATCATGCCAACATCGAATATTTCAATTTCAGGTTTTACATGATGTTCTTTCAATTTAATGGCCAGTCGCTCTAAAAAATTAGGGGTATTGTAAAATACACTAGATCCAAAATTCATTGTACCAGCATCAAAGGTTGCCATCTCAGGGGCCAATTCACATACTCGAAGCCGATCTTCATCGTTCATATCGACTCCTCCAGCAGTCGTTAAGTTGATAATAATATCACATTTATCCTGAATACGATTAACGACATCAATATAAGTATCTAAGTTAAGAGTATTGTCACCGTTTTCATCTCTCACGTGAATATGGGCAATGGATGCTCCTGCTTGCCAAGCCTCATAAACGGAATCTGCAATCTCCTTCGGTGAAAGCGGCACATAAGGGGTATGTTTGCGAGTAGTCTGAGCTCCTGTTGGAGCTACTGTAATAATCAATTTTTCCATCATAATCCCTCCATTTAGTTATCATTTTACATTTACAACGAAACGTTTCGCCGGAAATCAAAAAATAAAAGGCTTTCATAATATTAGAAACTTTTTACTCCTATTTGATTACAACACCGGGTTTCCTATGTATTAAATATCTATTCTATATAAAATATTAATAGACTCTTTTATGTTGAAAATAGAAAACCATAATAATGAAACCGCTTAACAATCTTTTAATTATCGAAACGTTTCGCTATCTGTTTTTTAGTATAAATAGAATTGATTTTAAAATCAATAGATTTTTTCGAATATTGTAAAAGTGTTTTTTTAATAAAATTTCTATAACTTCCACAAAATAAAAAAGGAGGTAAAACCTTCCTCCATACTACAAAATTGATCCATTATTGTTCTTATCTCTTGTATAACCACAACTTTCACGAACAACCAAAGATGGAGTAAGTGTTATTTGTCTAGAAACAATTTCATTCTTTTCTTTAATCAGCTGTAGAAGCAGCTCCATAGATAATTTGCCCATTTCATATGTGGAGTGATCAACACTAGATAAAGGAACAAGAAAATTTTCGGAAAAAGCACTATTATCATTTCCGATCACTGCAATATCCTCTGGAACACGAATCCCAGAATCTCTTAGTCCCTTGATTACCCCAAAAGCTACTATATCACTTACCGCACATATAGCTTCCGGCAATTTTTCCACTTGTTCGAGCATCTTTTTAGCATTGGTATATCCCGATTCCAAGGTGTATTCTCCATCAAAGACTAGCATCGGATCCACCTCTAAACCATGAAGAGCCATGCAGCTAATAAATCCAGCTTTTCTTTCTCTTGCCGTGTTTATCTCCAAATTACCTCCAAAATAGGCAATCCTTCTGTATCCCTGCCTCACTAAATGATTAACAGCTAATTCAGAACTGAGCGGATTATTAACTCCAACAAAATGTTTATCATAGAATGGGGGCTTTCTATTAATCAAAACATATTTTAATCCTGTTTTTTCAATTTTGTTTAAATCCTCCGACGTAGCAATATTAGCTAAAAGGAGACCGTCAACTTGTTGTTCCAGCATTAGTTCTAGATATGTCAAGATTCTGTTATGTTCATTTGATGTATTACAAAGGATTACATTGAAATTATGATTAAATGCCACATCCTCAATACCTTTGATCATTGGCGGATAGAAGGGGTTTAAAATATCTGTCACTATGAAACCAATGGTGTTGGTACTCTTCTTTTTCAAACTACGTGCTACTGCATTTGGTCTATAATTTAGTTCCTCGATTGCCTGCATTACTCTTTTTGTAAGTTCCGGACTGACATAGGCCGAACGATTAATTACAGCTGAAACAGTAGAAAGTGAAACATTAGCTTTTTTTGATATATCTTTCATCGTTGCCATTTAAATAACCTCCAGGAAAACGTTTCGATATCTGTAATCTATAATAATTTTGGAACGGATGCAATTCAATGACCTTATCTTTTGGAAAACTCTTCTTCAAATAATTAATCAGGCTACTCGGGGTTTACAATTAATAATTGTAAATTTGAGTCTTTGCTAAAACTGACACAAACTGAACAAAAAAATAAAATCCCTTAAGCAAATAGGTCATAGACCTTGACTTAAAGGATAGAAAAGGATTGAAAGTTCTGCGATGAACAGTGAGAAAAGCAAAGCTATATAAGAATTATCTGGCTACTGCTCCACCATCTACTGAAATTAACGTACCTGTCACATAATCAGAGGCCGGTGCAGCTAAGAATAAAGCAACACCCACAACATCTTCAGGTGTACCCCATCTTTTAGCAGGAATCCTTCCGTCTACTTGCGGTTTTCTTATGGGATCGTTAGCAAGGTCAGTGTTCATAGCTGTTAACATAAAGCCGGGTGCCATTGCATTCACTTGGATACCATACTGGGCCCACTCATTTGATAAGGATTTAGTTAATTGTACAATGGCCCCTTTACTAGTCGAGTAAGCTGCTGCATTAAATCCACCTAATATAGATACGATAGATCCCATATTAATGATTTTTCCGGATCCTTGCTTCTTCATTTCTGCTGCTGCTAATCTGGATAATTCAAAAACAGAAGTAACATTAAGGCCAAAAATCCGATTCCAGGTTTCAAGTGAACACTCAAAAGCAGGTTTCCTATCAATGATGCCGGCACTATTGATTAATATATCAACAGTGCCCCCTAGTTTATCTAATGCCTCATTGAAAGCCTGTCTTAAACTATCAATATTTAATAAGTCCCCTTTTATAGGATGAATTTCACCATCTTTTGCTCCTAGTTTAGTTGATATATTAAATATTTCATCTGAAATATCGATAACAGCAACTTCGACACCTGATTTATAGAAAGCCTCTACCATTGAAAAGCCTAATCCCTGTGCTCCGCCCGTAATAATTGCTTTTTTACCTTTTATATCAAATAAATTAAACATAAATTCACCTTCATTGTTTAATATACTAAGAATGAATTCCTTTTCCAATTAGTGTATTTGCAGATTCCATCAAAACTTCAGAAAGCGATGGATGCGGCTGCACCATTTTCGCAAACTCATCCACTGTTCCTTCCAAATACAGATAAGCAGAAGATTGACTAATCATTTCAGTAACATGGGCACCTACCATGACGACACCTAGGATTTCACCATATTTCTCATCAATCATTACTTTTGAGAATCCTTCTGTTTCACCTGCTGCCAGGGCCTTTCCATTACCTGAAAAGTTGTACTTATTAACTCTATACTTAATACCTTTTTCTTTCAGTTCCGCTTCACTCATACCAACACTAGCAACTTGTGGGTTTGTGTAAATACACCGAGGCATCACTTTGTAGTTCATCTTTTCTTTATTACCATCTAAATTTTCAACAGCTGTTAATCCTTCAGCGCTTGCAACATGTGCCAACTGCAGTCCACCAATCACATCCCCCACTGCAAAATAGTCTTTTTTGCTAGTTTCCAGATAATCATTTACTGCAACATGTCTTCCTGTCATTTTGAGATCCAGTTCCGAAATAGCTGAAACATTAGGCTTACGGCCAACAGCCAACAATATTTCATCAACTGTTAGGAACTCTACCTTCCCTTTATCGGAAGTAATCATTAAGGTCTTCTTTGGGTTGCTTTCTTCAATAGAAGACACCTGGTAATTTGTTAAAACTTTAACACCTTTTTTCTTTAGATTTTTGAGCAAAACTTGGGAAGCATCTTCATCTTCCGTTGGTATGATTCGATCACCGAGTTCAACAATCGTAACCTCTGTTTTTAAACTAGCAAAAATATTTGCGAACTCTACTCCAATAACCCCTCCCCCAACAATCACAATGGATTGAGGGATCTCTGTGATGTCAAAAATAGTATCTGTTGTGTGATAATTAACTGAATTCAGGCCATAAATTGGCGGTACAGCAGGCTGGCTGCCCGTCGCAATAATAATTTTTTCACCGCTAATTTGATAGGACTCATTTCCGATCACAACCGTAACCCTTTTATCATCATGGATGGTGCCGAAGCCGTTATAAACATCTATTTTTCCAGCGTTCAATAAATGTTCAATGCCACTTCTAAGGGCAGCAATTACTTGGTCCTTACGTGCAAACATTTCTTTCAATGAAAAACTCAAGTTTTCTGTTTTAATTCCCCAGTTTTTCGCTTTCTCAATACCTTCAATAATTTCAGCATGTCTTAATAGAGTTTTAGAAGGAATACACCCCCTGTTCAGGCATGTCCCTCCTAAATAATCTACTTCTACAAGCGCCGTCTTTTTACCATTTTTAGCAGCTCTAAGGGCAGCAACATACCCGCCCGGGCCGCCACCGACAACAACTACATCATAGGCCGTCATACTGTTACCACCTTATATGATTAATCTGAAAGGATTTTCTAATGTTTCTTTTAATTCCGTTAAGAACGCAGCTGCAGGGGCACCGTCAATAATACGATGATCAAAAGATAAACTTAAGGTCATCATCGAGCGGATCGCCAGCTCTCCATTGACCGCCACTGGTTTCTCCTGAATTCTGCCTACACCCAGAATCGCTGACTCGGGTTGATTAATGATCGGTGTAAATCCATCCACTGCGTACATTCCTAAATTACTTATGGTGAACGTGCCATTTTGCATTTGTTCAGGCAATAATTTTCCATCCCTTGCAAGTTTGCCCATTGACTTACATTCTTCCGTAATAGCAGCAAGACCTAATTTTTCAGCATTTTTTATTACCGGAACAACCAATCCATTTGGCACCGCTACTGCCATCCCTACGTTTACATTTGAACGATAAACGATTTCATCCTTTTCAAGGGATACATTGATATCAGGATGGTTTTGCAAGGCATGTGCTGTTGCTTTTAGAATCACTTCGTTATATGAAAGCCGGTATCCATTTACCTTCTCTATCACAGGAAGCAACTCTTCTCGGAGTCTTACACTATTGGTCATATCGACTTGGCTAGTCAATGTAACATGCGGTGCGGTAAATGCACTTTGTGACATCCGATCAGCAATAACTTTACGAATGCCTTTAAATGGAATCCTTTTTTCGGATGGAGTGGACTTCTGAATTTCAACCTTTTCATTTATTGAATTTGATGAATCAAGGTCTGCTTTAACGATTTTTCCATTCAAACCTGATCCTGCAATATTCTTATAATCGATGCCATGATCATCGGCAATTTTCTTCGCTAATGGCGTGATTTTCTTAGCATTTTCCGCTAAAAAGTTTACAACGTCTATTTTTTGAATACACCCGAGAGGCCCTGTTCCTGTAATATTCCTCAAATCAATTTGATTCTCCTCAGCCAATTTTCTCGCAGCTGGTGTTCTTCTGATTTTGTTTCCTCTTTCTGCTGGTGCTTCTAGGACAGCTGCAACTTTTCCAAAAGTCTGATTTTGCGCTACTATGGGCTGAGACTCGTCACCAGATGATTTGTTTTCTAAGCCTTCTACACGTTCACCTTCATCACCCAGATATGCAACCACTTCTTGTACCTTTACGATTGAACCTTCATCGTATAACGTTTTTAACAAGACACCCGTTGTTTCTGCTTCAATCTCTAGGACAATTTTATCTGTCTGAACTTCAGCAATCGCGTCTCCTTCCTCGACTACCTCTCCAACCTGAACTAACCAAGAAATAATTGTCCCTTCTTCCATCGTTGCCCCAAGTTTTGGCATAACTACTTCAGTTGCCATGATGACACCTCCTTACTTGTTCATTAACTTTCTGCACTCTTCAATAATGTTATTCACTTGTGGAACAGCTGCTTTTTCTAATTCCGGATTATATGGAATAGGTGTCTCTACGCCGCCTAATCTTCTAATCGGAGCATCAAGGTAATCAAAGGCGTCGCTTTCTGCAATCATGCTGGCAATTTCTGCCCCGTACCCGCTTCTTTTTACAGCTTCATAGACTACTAACACCCTGCTGGTTTTCTTTACGGATTCTAAAATTGTTTCTGTATCTAAAGGCACTAATGTGCGCGGGTCAACCACTTCGACACTGATGCCTTCTTTTTCTAGTTCTGCCGCCGCTTCCAGTGCTTTATTAACCATGATTGCTGTCGCTACGATTGTAATATCTTTTCCCTCTTTTTTAATGTCTGCTTTACCTAATGGAATCTCATAATCTTCCTCTGGAACTTCTCCTTTAACAGGGTATAGAAGCTTATGCTCATAAAATAATACTGGATTATCGTCTTTAATCGCTGCTTTCATTAACCCTTTCGCATCATAAGCATTTGAAGGCTGGACTACTTTTAATCCAGGAACATGTGTCATCCATGCCTCTAAGCTTTGTGAATGCTGTGCAGCAAAACCAGCACCGGAGCCTGCTGGAAGTCTAACCACAACCGGAACTTTTGCCTTTCCTCCAAACATATATCGATTTTTTGCAGCTTGGTTCACGATATTATCCAAAGCAATCATAATGAAATCCGAAAACTGAATTTCTAATATAGGCCTCATGCCTGTCATTGCCGCACCGACAGCACACCCGCTAATTGCAGCTTCAGAAATAGGAGTAATTCTTACCCGTTCTGGCCCGAATTCTTCAATCATCCCACTTGTAATTCCGAATGCACCACCATAAACCCCGATGTCTTCACCCATAATAAAAACATCTTGATCATTTTGCATCGTTTGACTCATTGCTTCCCTAATTGCCTCTGAATATGATATTTCTCTCATTTTAGTTCCCGCCTTCCTTAAGCATAAATATCGGTAGTTAATGTCTCTAAACCTGGCGCCTTGCTGTTTTCAGCAAATTCTACTGCTTCATTCATAATAGCCTGAACTTTTTTCTCCAACTGGATATATTCTTCTTCTGATAAAATATTTTCTTTGATTAATTGTTGCTTAAATAAGTCGATTGGATCTCTTTGTATCTTCCATTCTTTTTCTTCTTCTCTAGTTCTATATTTTCTGGCATCACTACGTGAATGACCTTCCCATCTATAAGTATGTGCCTCTATTAAAGTAGGACCTTCACCATTTCTTGCTCTTTCCACTGCTCTTTCGGTGGCTTCCACTACTGTTAATATTTCATTCCCGTTAATGGTTTCACTTGGAATACCGTATGCAGTACCACGGTCTGAAATATTTTCAATGTTTGTCATTTCCTTAATTGATCCTGACATACCGTACAAATTATTTTCACAAAAGAAAATAATAGGTAATTTCCAAACAGATGCTAGATTCAAAGATTCATGAAAAGCTCCTTCATTTGATGCACCATCTCCGAAAAAGCATAAAACAACATAACCTAAATTTTTCATTTTTGATGTTAAAGCTGCACCTGTTCCGAGAGGCAAACCTGCCGCTACAATACCGTTCGCACCAAGATTACCCACATCTAAGTCGGCGATATGCATGGATCCTCCTTTGCCCTTGCAGGTACCTGTTTCTTTTCCAAGTAATTCAGCCATCATCTTCTTAACATCTGTTCCTTTTGCAATACTATGCCCATGACCCCGGTGGGTACTTGTAATTTTATCTTCATTTGTTAATGGTACACATGCCCCTACTGCAGTTGCTTCTTGTCCAATACATAAATGCATCGTCCCATGAATCTTCCCTTGTTGATATAACCTCTTTAAGGTTTCTTCGAAACTTCTAATGAGCATCATGTCATATAACATCGTTTTTAATTTTTCCGGTGAAAAAGAAGAGTTCTTAACTTGAATTAAATTAGACATAAATTTCCTCCTATATTCTCTTTGAAAACCCTATCAATTAATTATTAATGCAATTTCCATGCCAATTAATAAATACTAATTTTCTTATAATTTCAATTTTTATATTTTTAATAGTGATGTATAATTGAGTATACTGATGCAAAATATCATCGTTTTTCCCAAAAGAATCATGCAAGGAGACAGAGTTATGAATAACATACTATCTAATATCAACATCGTTGGTATCCTGGTTATAAATAAACAAGGGGATATATTGTTTTCAAATTCACTAGCACAAAAATATACGTACTATTATGACTCTATTATTGAGTCATCTTTAACACATTCCCAATCCTTCTGCCTGGTACCTTTTCCAGCAGAAATGACAACTTTTACAAACAATGACCAAATTGTGGTGGTAATTAATCCAATAGATGAATTAGTGAGATTAAAGAAAGAAAAAGAATCATTACAAAGTCTAAGAAATGAATTAAATGAAGTGATTAATTCATCTTTTGACGGTATCGTTATTTCCGATAAAGATGGGATTATCATTCATCAAAATCCATCATATGAAAAAATTACAGGGCTATCAGCAAAGGATTGTATTGGCAGAAGTCTAAAAGAGCTTGAAAATGAAGGCGTTATTAATGCTTCAGCTTCTTTAAAAGCATTAAATGAAAATAGGGAAGTAACGATTGTTCAAAAAATTAATACAGGAGCCACTGTTCTCGTTTCAGCAGCTCCTATTCGAAATAAAAATGGAGAAATTCAAAAGGTGGTCAATAACGTAAGGGATTTAACTCGTTTAAATGCCCTTGAGTCAGAAATAAAACAATTAGAAAAGCAAAACAAACAAATTCACGAAGAATTAGAGTTGCTAAAGGAACAAAATGATCCTAAACTTTCCATTATTGCTCAATCAGATGTAATGAAAGACGTATTAGACAGGGCATTAAGAGTAGCACAAATAGATTCTGGTGTTCTCATTCAAGGTGCTTCAGGGGTAGGTAAGGAAAAAATTGTAGAATTAATTCATCGCCATAGTGTTAGAAAAGGTTATCCATTAATTAAAATAAATTGTGGTGCAATACCAGAATCATTGCTTGAGTCAGAGCTTTTCGGCTATGAATCCGGCTCTTTCACAGGAGCCAATCAAAAAGGAAAAGCCGGATTATTTGAAGCAGCTAATCATGGTACCATCTTTTTAGACGAAATTGGTGAAATGCCGCTTCCATTACAAGTTAAATTATTACGTGTCTTACAAGAGCATGAAATTACACGTGTCGGTGGAACAAAACCAATCCCAGTTAATATTAGAATTATTGCTGCAACGCACCGGAACTTATCAGGAATGATAACAAGCGGCCAATTTAGAGAGGATTTATATTATCGCCTAAACATCATTCCAATCAAGATACCTCCATTGAAGGAAAGAAAAGATGATATTATTCCACTGATTTACCATTTCTTAAATAGGATTAACCAGAAATATGGCATTAATAGAAAATTTTCTAACGCCGCAATAAATGCCTTTACACGTTATGATTGGCCAGGAAATGTACGTGAATTACAAAATTTAGTAGAGAGAATTGCTCTGATGAGTTTGAATCCCGAGATAGATATTAAAGATTTACAAAAAGAATTAGATTTTAATAATGATATGGAATTTAATGTGAAAACATCACCGTCAATGTCACCTATTTCTAAATTAGAGCCATTAAAGGATCAAATAGAGTCATTTGAAAAAGAGATAATAAGAGAAGCTGTTACCGTATTCCCAAGTATCAGGAAAGCTGCAACTGCTTTAAAAGTTGACCAATCAACACTGGTAAGGAAAATGCAAAAATATAAGATTGGAAAATAAAAAAACAAGCATCGACAGTCATGGCCGATGCTTGTTAATATTTTTATTCGTTTGGAAATAATAATGTTTTATAACCCACTTTTTTCTCAGCTAACTCAATAGCTTCTCGCCAATCATTAATTTGAAGTTTATTAGAAATCAAAGGAGAAACATCGACATGCTTGTATTCTAAATGATGCATTTTATCATCAACTATAAGTTTAGGTAACTTTTTCTGAATATCTCTTTACTGGAACCTCCAAAAACCATTTAACATTTCAAAAAAGTGACTTTGATTCGTGTCAGTCAGGTTCACTAAAAAAGGAGTCTCCCCTTTTTCTTTTAATACCTTCGCAGCCGGACCATCTCCAATTGGTGTACAAAATAATAAATTAGTTCCGTTCAACTCTAAAATTCTACAACGTGCATTGGTTTGCGTATCAATATACTCCTTGCCTTGTCTAAGACAAAACAATTTCTTCCAAATTTCTACTGTTTGATCCAAATCATTTACGACAAAACCAACACTTTCCAATTTTGGCTGGCCTAATATGTGTGACCCTATCAGTCTTTGTTCCTCTAATTCCGAATACCTTTCTTCATCTGATTTCTCCCATTGAATAAAAAATGGTAAAGAAATCTTGTTTTCTGCGTATTCAGGGAATAACAATGACCACCTGATTACTTGACCATCAGCACGAACTCTCTCCCCAGAAAGTGGCCCATATACAGTAAGTCCTTCTGCTTTAAGTTTGATTGCTAGTTCTTCAATATGATTTGTTCGAATCGCTACTTTTGCAGGACCTTCCCGACTTTCTTTTGCTAGCTGTCGAACGATTTGCGTAATCAATCGATTTTCATCATGTTTTTCAGCTATTGATAAATTCTCAATTCCTAAAAATTCAATATAACTTAATCCAAAATAGGTTAGGGTATTATATGTTCCCCAAGATTCATGACGCCCACCCTTCACAACAAGAAGTCCTCTTTGGTTTAACGGAGAAATGGCTTCCTCTGGTTTCTTAAAGAACCAAACTAGGTGATCAAAGAAAAATTGCATTATAGAACTCCTCTACAAATAAAATAAACTTCAAAAATTGAATCATAAAGGCTTGTTATTTAATGCCGCCAACCTCTGAATCATATAAGAATTGATTCTTTTTCTAATTCACGATGGAGTACTTCTCCCATTCGCTTCATACCTTCCCTAATTTTCTCTATAGGCATATTCGAATAATTTAAACGTAAAGCATTGTTCTCTGTTCCATTCGGAAAAAATGGTGAGCCAGGAACAAACGCAACATTATTTGCCAAGCATTCAGCGAATAATCCCCTAGAATCAACTGACTTAGGAAGCTCAACCCAAATAAATAATCCACCTTCTGGCTTACTATAGGACAAATTCTTTGGAAAAAATTCCTCAATGCAAGATAACATAACTGTACATCTTTCTTTATAAACCGCTTTGATTTTATTAATGTGCTCTTCGATATTGTAAAGTTCCAAATATTTTGCTGTAATTCTTTGAGCAAAGCTATCAGTATGTAAATCAGCTGTTTGCTTAAAAGCAACATACTTTTCAATAAAAGTTTCATCTGCACAAATCCACCCGAGTCGAAGACCGGGAGTAAAAATCTTAGAAAAGGTGCTGATATAAATTACTCTGCCCTCTGTGTCAAAATATTTTACAGGCGGGAGTGTCTCCCCAGCAAATCTAATCGCTCCATAAGGATTATCCTCTACAATCAGTACATCATATTGATTTGCAAGCTCTATCATTTTCTTTCGTCTTTCTAGCTTTAATGTACGACCTGTAGGGTTTTGGAAATCTGGAATTGTATAGATAAATTTCGTATTAGGATGCTCTTTCAGCTTTTTCTCTAGCTCTTTCATAACCATCCCATCATCATCCATAACTACTTCAACAAATTTGGGTTTGTATGACTTGAATGCATTTATTGCTGCAAGGTAGGTTGGGCTTTCACAAATAATCGTATCTCCCTCATTGATAAATATTCTTCCAGTAAGATCGATTGCTTGCTGGGATCCTGATGTGATCAGAATTTTATCAATAGTAGAGTTGATTTTCATACCTTTCATTCTTTGATTAATAGCTTCTCTTAAAGGAATATATCCTTCAGTCGTACTATATTGAAGAGAAGCCGCACCTTCTTCATTCAATACTGCATTGCATGAATTCTTAAGAGCTTCTACAGGGAACAACTCTGGAGCTGGCAAGCCTCCTGCAAAAGAGATAACCTCTGGTCTTTCGGTTACTTTTAATATTTCACGTGTCTCAGAAGGTTTTACTAAATTAGTTCTATCAGCAAATTTATTTTCCACTTTTCATCATTCCTTTTTAATAATAACTAACTTCACGTTAGAATACGCTGAATTTTCAGTTACTTTTTCAGAACATCTTAACACACACAAAAAAACCATACAACAATATAATTGTATGGCAAACAATATTATGAATGTACAGCAAATTCAATTAGGTATAATCGTTTAGTAAACCTTTGAGAATGATCAATCCTTGCTCAAGCTCTTCGAGTGTTTCTGTTGCACTTACTGCAATTCTTACAGCACGCTCTGGACAACTCTTTCCAACTACAAAACGTTCCGCCGCAAACACTTGTACCCCATGCTGGGCAGCTACCTTTTCAAATTCCGCACCTGTGATTTTACCTGGTAATAATAACCAACGAAAAATGCCTGTTTCAGTACCTAAACAGGTATAGTCTGACAAATATTGATTTACGACTTGGTTTCTACGAATCGTTTGTTCCCGATGACTCTTAATGATGTTATCAAATTGATTCGATACCATCGTACGTGCCGACAGTTCTGCTAATAATGGGGAAACCGATATATTAAGATTATAAAGTGCCTTTGAAATTGGCTTCTTGAATCGACTCGGCACGGCTACATAGGCTAGGCGTAACCCCGGTGCTATTGATTTCGATAAACTCGCAATATAGATAACCTGTTCTGGAGCAAATGCTGCTACTGCTGGAATTGGATTTTCGTTGAGGAGTTGATAGGTCCCATCTTCGAGAATGAACTGATTATACTTTTTGGCAATTGCTGCAATCGTTTTTCGGTTCTCGACAGACAAACAGGAAGCTGTTGGATTATGATAATCTGGAATCAAATATATGCCTTTAATATGGTCATTTTTACAGGCATATTCAAAGGCATTTGGACTCATTTCATCATTCTCTGACTTTATCGGGACTATTTGCACACTAAGCATCGCGGCAATCGTTTTTAAGCCAGGGTAGGTATGGTGGTCAGCACCAATGCGGTCCCCAGGCTTACAAAGACTTGCTAATGTAGCAGCAATCGCATTTTGACCACCATTTGCAAATAAAATGTGATCAACGGTTGTTTCAAATCCACCTCTTCGGATTAGCTTTTGTGCTGCAACCTTTTGCCAGAGGCTTTCCCCTGCTCGACCATACCCAAACCATTTTGCATAATCAGGCTCTTGAAGCATATTTTTCAGTTGGAGTAGTAGAGGCTCGTATGAAACATTATCTGGTAGTGTCGCTCCCATTTCAATTAAATGCTTCGGCTTTGTATCTTCAAGTAAATACGAATTCGATAACGCATCAAATGATACAAATGTGCCACTTCCCACAGAGGCACTTATCAATCCCTTTAACTCACACACTTTTAATGCTTTTGAAATGGTACTCAAATTTAAATCTAAATAATCGGCCAATTCACGCTGTGGGGGAAGCTTTGTTCCGGGTAATAAAACACCGTTTAAAATATCTTGTTCCAATTGCCCTGCAAGTGTTTGATAAATTGGCTTTTTTGTTTTATCAATCGATGGCTTCCAGCTCATCGGATAGTTTTCAAACGAATTAATCGGCATGATACGCATCCTTTTTCATACAATTATATGATTGTGTGGTTTATAAAACAATTGCAGGCTCATATAGCTAAATCAATAACCTTATTCCTCTCACAAAGTATTTCAACAAGAAAAAAGGACCGTCTCTGCAACCTCTTATTGACAGACACTCATTGGTTTCGTTAAGGCCTCTCCGATTATGGCCCCTTGCTGTTGATTAATTGGATACGTTTCGGACACTCTAGAAATAGGAGGTGCTCTTCATGTATTCTTGGATATACTCTCATTTTATAAACACAGGCTGGTTTGTCATCACTGTGTTCTCGATTCCTTTAGTTTTATTAGCTTTTTTATTATACTTTGAGGTAAAACAGCATATGCAAAATAATGACGGTGGTCAAAATCAATAGCGTTATTTCTTCCATATCTCGCACCATTACCCGCACATATCCTAAATTACCGCGTTCATTCTATTATATTCCCCCGGTAGGTATATTCGTAATATCCTCAATAATTCCGACAAATAAATGATTTTAAAAAGGATAACGCTTACAACTTAGCGAATATATACATTGAGTTACTAATAAAATACACGGAGGGATGTCTTTTGTTGAACTGCAAAAAATGTGAAAAAGAGTTTTATTTCCAAGTTACGGAAATGAATGTCCCTGGAGGCAAAGTGCGTGAGAATATAAATTGCCCACATTGCGGTGAAACAAATGGCTCAGTTCTAACGAGCGGTGTCGTGTATATTCATAAAATTGAGGAAAACTCTAAGAATTAATTAACTATCGATACTTTACACGACAAATGGGCCCTTGTATATAGGGCTTTCTTTAATTTTTGTACAAATAAAAACGCCACCCACGAGTGAAGAAATGACAAAATCGATTCCAGATCATTTATTGAAGCCAGTCTTGTTCTATACTCCTTTTTCATTACTTTACCCCCTAGATTTTTATCGTATTGTCAAAACTTTTATATTAAAAAAGTTAATAATCCTTGATTTAAAGGGATTTAAATGCAAAAAACTTGCCACCCCCGTGAAATTAGGTTAAAAGTGAGGTTACCACACCGAACACCTAATCC
>NZ_JBHHJU010000013.1:0-142941 GCF_042136325.1 Neobacillus sp. KR4-4 | reverse complement strand
CGCCCTTGTTAAAGGAACCTCAAACCATTGGTGTGTTTGTCAAGAGCGATTGCGGGTACCTCCACTACAAAAAAGAGAGAAGAAAAAAACTTCAGGTCACTTTTTCATAGAAGTTTTGACACTACCTATTAAAAGCATTTCCACTTTAGTTTTGTTATAATGCAGTGGTAGAGATCGAATCACAGGGGGTTTTATCACATGGAGTTTCCAAAAGGAACCATCAAAGAACTTACCATTTATAGTGCAGAACTTGGAGAGGATGTTCAACTCCTTGTTTATCTGCCAGCAAACTTCTCACCATTATATAAATACTCGCTGTTAATCGCCCAGGATGGCCGAGACTATTTTCAGCTTGGTAGAATTGCGCGATTGGCAGACGAGTTTCTTTTTCAGAGAGAAATTGAAAATTTAATCATTATAGGGGTACCCTATAATGATGTAGAAGACCGCCGCAAGAAATATCATCCCAAAGGCTCTCAGAATCAACAATACATCCGGTTCCTAGCCCATGAATTAGTTCCATTTCTTGACCAAGAGTTTCCTACCTATCAAATGGGCTCAACAAGAGCACTAATCGGCGACTCCCTTGGCGGTGCTGTCTCTTTAATGACAGCGCTTCAATACCCGCATACATTCGGAAAAGTCCTTTTACACTCTCCATATGTGGATGATAGTATTTTGAGCGCCGTTAAAAACTTCTCGGAGGGACAGTTATTACAACTCTATCATGTAATTGGGAATCAAGAAACCGAAGTTCAGACAACAGACGGCAGTCTTAAAGATTTCCTAACCCCGAACAGGGAGCTTTCAAAAATAATTTCAGAGAAACCCATTACATATTTTTATGAAGAGTTTAGTGGTAATCATACCTGGACCTACTGGCAGCCTGATTTACGGCGCGCCCTTAAAATGTTGTTTTAATTAACCCCTATCAACATCATGATAAGTCATTTAATATATTTTGAAAATTTGCTATAATATTAGGAAGGTTAATTTTTGTTTTTATTATAAAGGCTGTGTTAGAGGTTAAAGTTGATTTTTAGCACTCTGTTGATTGGAGTGGAAGGCACGAAGACTCCTGCGGGAGTACGGGGCAGGGGAGACCCCGCAGGAGCAAAGCGACGAGGAGGCTCCCCGGCACGCCCGCGGAAAGCGAAGTGCCTGGAACGGAAATCAACAGACAAGTTTAACACAGCCATTATAAGTTCATCTAAATGGAGGTATACGTATGAAATTTGGAGTTGTTATTTTTCCATCAAAAAAACTACAGGATTTAGCTAATTCCTATCGAAAACGTTATGACCCGCATTATGCTTTAATTACGCCGCATCTAACATTAAAAGATGCATTTGAGGCGTCCGAAGAAGAAGCGAAAGAATATGCTGATAAATTAAGAAGATTAGCTGCCCATCACCAGGCATTTACACTAAAAACTTCGAAAATCAGCTCATTTAAACCCGTAAACAATGTTATTTATTTTAAAGTTGAAAAATCGGACGAACTAACCGCTTTGCATAACGAAGTTAATCAAGAATTTACCGAGCAAAACTTAGAATATGCATTTGTTCCGCATATTACCATTGGTCAACAGCTTTCCAATGATGAACATTCTGATGTATTTGGCTCTCTCCGTATGACAGCGATTAACCATGAAGAAACGATTGATCGTTTCCATCTTCTTTATCAATTAGAAAATGGTTCCTGGACTGTTTATGAAACATTTCGTCTTGGAAAGGAATAGTTTAAGTGAATGTAAAGATTGTTGAAAATCAAAAAGAACTTGAAGATGCTTATTTTATTAGGAAAACTGTTTTCGTTGAAGAACAGGCTGTCCCACTTGAAGAGGAAATCGACTCCTTTGAAAACGATGCAAAACATTTTGTCATGTACCATGAAGGATCTCCAGTTGGTGCTGGCCGCTTTCGTTTCGTTGATGGCTATGGAAAAGTCGAACGAATCTGTGTTTTGAAAGAGGCAAGAAAAACAGGGGCCGGAAAAGCGATTATGAATAAGATTGAAGCCTATGCACGTGAAAACGATATTCATCAATTAAAGCTTAATGCCCAAACCCAGGCCATTCCATTTTACTCGGGACTTGGTTACGAAGTTGTTTCAGAAGAATTTATGGATGCAGGAATTCCACATAAGACGATGGTGAAAAAAATATAACCTCATGAAGCACTTGACGCGGCAGCGTTAAGTGCTTTTTTGGTAATTCCATCAATGTCAAAGAACCTCTTTTAGTTCCTCCAAGGTTTTGATATGATAGAACATGTCTTGATTTTTGGATATAGAGGATAAAAAATTATGAAAACAGCGATTTATCAAAATCAGAATATTGTCCTTGAGCAATTAAGCAGGGAGCAATATCAGAAAATATTTCTTGCCGGAAAAAATGGTCATTTAAGTTGTCCAATCTGTAACCAAAACGTTCGCTTGTTTTTAGGTATACACAAGGAACCACATTTTTTCCATACACATTCACCTGAAAAACATTGTCCAGAGCCCGAAATCGTGATCGATGTCAAGGCTGATATACAACCAACCACTGAATTGAATGGATTTAGCATCCCAAAGGGTAGGACGATTACAATACCCCCGCAAAGCATTGACCAATTCAAAGCCGCTAAAACGATTGAATATTCTGTTCCATTTAACCTGCCAGATAAAAACAATCTGGAGGAACTCTCACCTTTTTTACAACAACTTGCAGGAAATGGAGTTGTTCTTGATGAAAGTCAGGCTGCCGCTGTCAAAGAGACGGATGGCTCACTGTTGGTACTTGCTGGTGCCGGAAGTGGTAAAACTCGGGTATTAACAGTCCGAACAGCATATATGCTGGCTGAAAAACTCATCGACCCGAAAACGATCATGCTTGTCACTTTCACATCAAAAGCGGCAGCAGAAATGAAGCATCGGCTGCTTTCCTATCCACAAATAAAACGCGATAAAATTAATCAACTTGTTACTGGTACTTTTCACAGTATTTTTTATCGCATCCTGATGTTCCACGACGCACATAATTGGTCATCAGACAAACTATTAAAAAAAGAATGGCAGCGTGACAAAATCCTGAAGGAAGCAGGAAAAGAACTTGATCTATCTGAAAAAGAGTTTGCCTATGATTTAGCTCTTCAGCAAATCGGCCTATGGAAGAACTCTCTGTTAATGCCCGATGAAGTGAAGCCCAATACTGATTGGGAAGAAAAAACCGCCTTTTTATATAAAAAATATGAGGCCTATAAGAAAAAAGAGGGACTGTTTGATTTTGATGATATGTTGATTGGCTGCTATCATCTGTTTATCTCATCCCCCTCCCTGCTTGACCAGTACCAAAATCGTTTTCATCATTTTTTAATTGATGAGTTTCAGGATATAAATAAGGTTCAATACGAACTCATTAAACTATTATCTGCAAAACATAAAAATGTTTGTGCAGTTGGAGATGATGATCAAGCCATTTATTCATTTAGAGGAAGTGACCCAAGTTATTTACTACAGTTTGAAAAGGATTTTCCCAATGCAAAAATGGTCACACTTGATCAAAATTATCGATCTTCACATGAAATTGTTTCCTCTGCAAACCAGATGATTGCTGCGAATAAAATCAGAAGACCAAAGAAAATGAAGGCACAGTTTTCTTCAGGAGCACTTCCAAAGTTATTTTTTCCCTATAATGAAGAGGAAGAAGCAACGATGGTTATCACAGATATACAAGAGCGTATTTCTAATGGAGCAAACCCTTCCGACTTTGCCATTCTTTATCGAACCAATGCCGGCTCGCGTGCGGTGTTTGAAAGATTGGCCGGCTCCAACCTTCCATTTAAGATTGACCTAGATGCAGAAGCTTTTTACGATCGTTATATTGTTAGAAGCGCCCTTTCCTTTCTAAAGGTGAGCCTAAATGAGGATGACCCACAGGCTATGTCTGAGATATTACCTTTGTTATTTCTAAGGCAAACGGTCCTTAAAGAATTAAAAGCACAAAGCATCTTGAAGGATTGCAGTATGCTTGAAGCGCTTAGCCACTTAACTACCGCTCATGCTTTTCAAGAAAAAAAATTAAAAAAAGCGGTCACAATTATTCGGGGATTGAAGCATTCACCCCCACACTCAGCACTTGAAAAAGTCGAAAAAGATATAGGCTTCCTTGATTTTTTAAAAAAACGGGGTAACGAGTCAAATAAGCTTGAAAAAGGCTCTGACGATCTAAAAGACTTAAAAGTGGCTGCAAAAAGCTTCGATAAAATTGAAGCGTTCCTTGCTCATGCAGAACATATGTCGGCAATGAACAAAGAAATTAAAAATTTAAGTAAACATTTTCATGAAGCTATTAGTCTTAGTACGATTCACCGCTCAAAAGGTCTCGAATATAAAACGGTTTATATTGTCGGTGCTGTCGACGGCAGTTTACCGCACGATTTTGCACTGGAAGCGTATCGAAATGGCGACTTTATTGCACTTGAAGAAGAAAGAAGATTATTTTACGTAGCGATGACTCGAGCTAAAGATCAGCTTTTTATCTCCATTCCAGAAAATAGACGAGGCAAAAAGGCACATCGCTCGCGCTTTATAGCGCCCCTTAATAAAAAGAAGAAGACCACTTCCTAATTTAGGAAGGAGGTCTTCTTCTTTTTATTTTTTATTAATCATATTAGAGATTGTATTAAGATCCAGTTGCTTTCCATCATTAATAATGGATTTAACAATTTGATCTTCCATTTCTTGACTTACCGGTTTATTTGCAATTTGAGAAACACGACGAATTACATTGCGGACAGTTTTTTCATCCTGAAAATTGGCGTTTTGTAATGAATTAGCTAATTCAAAGATATCTTTCATATTCACGCCTGTTTTCTTTTCAATGTTTTTAAAAAATCCATTATCCATATTCAAAGATCACGCTCCTTCATAAACTACTTCTATTGTATGAAGGATGGGTAATTTGGTGAATAAAATTGGAAAAGCGTACGTGCCTCTAGGCACTATTCAGTAAAAAAAGTGAAAGGGCTGGCTTCTTTTTCAGGCCAACCCATTTCCCTACAGCAAGCACTACCTATTAATAGAAGCTTGCACCAACGATGATTAAAAGGATGAATAATACGACGATTAATACAAAAGTTGAACCGTAGCCAAATCCACCGCCGTAACCGTAACCACAGCCGCCATATCCAAACATAGAATGTCACCTCACTTCTGTAATCTCATTAATAACATATGAAATTACATTCTACTGTGTGTAGGCGCGCCATCTATTTCAGTAAATTGGATTCAAAAATGTTTAGTTTAACCCTTAGGTTTAAATATTAATGCACCGATAAATCCGAAAATAATCGCTGCTGAAACACCAGAGCTGGTCACTTGAAACATCCCAGTCAACACGCCAATAAGGCCATGTTTCTCTGCATCCTGCATGGCTCCATGAACTAAGGAATTACCAAAACTGGTAATTGGAATGGTAGCACCAGCCCCAGCAAAGTCAACGAGTGGTTCATAAAGTCCGAAACCATCTAATACAGCGCCAATTACCACGAGCAAACTCAGTGTATGGCCAGGAGTAAGCTTTGCAACATCAAATAAAAGCTGCCCAATTACGCAGATTAGCCCGCCAATTACAAATGCCCAAAAAAACATTGCTAACATAGGATCACCCCTTATCTTCGTTCATTTCAATAGCAACAGCATGTGCAATACATGGAATGGATTCGTTTTGCTGAAAGCTGAGCGGGGACAGCAATGCACCTGTTGCGACTACTAAAATCCGTTTATATGTACCCTTTTTCAATTGGTTCAATAAATGTCCGTACAAGACTGTTGCTGAGCACCCAGCCCCACTTCCTCCAGACTGTACCGGCTGATCATCCTTATACATTAATAACCCGCAATCTTGGAATTGTCCTCGTTCTAATTCGAGTCCACTTTTGTTTATTAATTCAAAGGCTGTATCATGACCGACCCTGCCTAAGTCTCCTGTAACAATCAAATCATAATAGGAGGGGTCTAATTGCAAATCACGGAAATGAGCAATAATGGTATCAGCTGCGGCAGGAGCCATCGCCCCTCCCATATTAAAGGGATCTGTTAATCCCATATCAATCACTTTTCCGATCGTAGCCGCGGTTGTAACCGGAAATACCTGCCCAGGTTCATTAGGCTGCACAAGTGCCACGCCTGCTCCTGTTATCGTCCATTGTGCAGTCGGCGGTTTTTGACCTCCATACTCGGTTGGGTAGCGAAACTGTTTTTCAACCGCTGCATTATGGCTCGATGCACCTGTCAGGACGTAATTTGCTCCCTGGTAATTTACAACAAATGAAGCCAGTGCCAACCCTTCCATGGATGTAGAACATGCACCAAATAGACCGAAATAAGGAATCTGCATGGTTCTTGCGGCAAAACTTGTTGGTGTTATTTGATTAATTAAATCTCCAGCAAATAAAAATTGGATCTGTTCCTTTTCCATATTTCTTTTATTTAATGCTGTTTTAATCGCCTCTTCTAATAGTAACCGGTGTGCTTTTTCATATGTTTCCTTCCCCATCCATAAGTCTTCATATAGTAAATCGAAATCCTCTGCTAAATTACCATTGGCTTCAAACGGTCCACCAGTAACTCCGGTAGAAGTGATCATTGGCCGATTTGTAAAAATCCATGATTGGTGCCCTTTTAACAATTACAATACCCCCCAAATCACCAGCAGGGTCTTAATCAGTGCCACAACAAATGCCGAGAAAACACCGAAGAGTATGACTGACCCTGCAAGCTTAAACATATTTCCACCCACTCCTAAAACAAAGCCTTCTGTTCGATGCTCTATTGCTGCAGATATTACTGCATTTCCGAAGCCTGTAACGGGCACAGCACTCCCTGCCCCTGCAAATTGTCCAAGTCGATCGTATACTCCAAATCCAGTTAGTAACATAGACAAAAATACCATGGTTGCTACCGTTGGATTTCCTACACTCTGTTCAGTAAAATCAAAATAATAAATATAAAAATAACTGATGGCTTGACCGATCACACATATTATACCGCCAACAAAAAATGCTTTTATACAGTTCTTCAGAACAGGCCGTTTAATTTCATGCTTCTGTTGAAGTTGTTGATAGTTGCGCTGCTGGGGTGTCATATTTTTTTGTTTACTCGTTGCCATCTATTTTCTTCCTTTCTTACTTCAATTCTTTTGTCATCTTAACGATTTCGTTAAAACGTTTTTCAGCTTTCTTCCCTGTATATTTTGAGGATTTCATTTTCTCATCAAGTCTGACTGTTTCTAGAAAAATTTTATAGTCACTTGAGATTGTAAAGTTTTCATCTGGATATTTTCGTTCCAGCATTTTGTTGATATTTTTTTCAATTTTTTTCATTTTAAATCGATATAAATGTTTAACTTTATAAACAACTAGTGTATCTTTCTTTCCTTCCACAACAGCCACATCATATAATTCTGGAAACGAGCTGACATCCTGCTCAATGTCTTTAATCTGATCTTTACTTTTATTCTTTTGTGTTACGATTGGGCTAGGATTCGTTTTTTTCATAAGTGTTAATTGGCTATCCGTAACCTGTTGGTTTTGATCACAGGAGGAAAGTAACATTAAACAAGCAAGTAAAACCCATCGATGAGTAGCTCTCATATGATTCCCATCCCTTGTTCCATTTTATATTTACCGCTACTATATAGTTTTTTCGACAATGATTAAAATTATGAGGAATAACTTTTATTTTATCTTTTGTTTTAGAAAAATAAAAAACTGCCAGCTAATCTGACAGTTCCTCTTACTTACTTTGAAGTTTTTTTCCCACAGCCACAACCTGTTCCTTTTTGCTTTATCGATTTTGATGGTTGATACATGTTAGTTGATTGTGACGATTGAATTGATTGTGAATACTCAGTTGATTGAACTCTCCTTTTCTTTTGACTCATGGATACTCTCTCCCTCGCTCTTAATACTATGTCCACTGCTATAGAATATGAACAACCTATAATCCTTGTCTCAGCGAAAAACACTATTTTTCGATAAAAAACTGCACAATCGACTCCATTATGGATGCACATCCCGCAACCGCCAAAATTAAGATAATTGGAAACGAAAAGTCCGGGAATAACATTGATAAACAAACAATTCCAATGGAAGTCCATATTCCTGTACACCAATAACAGCTAATAAGTTCTCCAAAAAATTTTTTAACTCCCTTATCTTTCGGTACGTAATAAACTTCCATTTCTCCGTACTCATTTTTTTCTTTTATTTCATTGAAAAACGGAACCCGAATAAACTCGGTAATCTTATCAAAAACAAGTAACCTTGTCAGCCTAAAGCTCGCCAGCGATAGTAGAAGTAAGTTTAATAAGGTTATTTTCATTTTAGAGGATCCTTTCAAAGAGCTTTTCTTAGCCTAATTTGCTTAAATAAGGCGATTGTCCGTGTCCCAAGAGTGCTCTGTGAAATATGTTAGTATTGTAAGATAAATATCGGAATAAGGAGGAAAAATAAATGGGTTGTGGAAATAATCATGATTTTCGTCACGGGAATTGCGTTTGTGAAGTCGTTCGTGCCATTAAGGACATCCAGGACAATGCAGTTGAAGAAGACGAATGCCCTGAGTGTTCCAGTTGTTTTGCTGAGCCCCTCGGGTCATTGGTGTCTCCCGTAAGGAGAGATCCTGTCGATACTCGCGTATTTGTATTAAGTACTGCAGATGGCTCTCCATTCCATGCATTCTTTAGTAACGAAAATAATGCATGTGTGTCTATCTACTTCCGTGTAGAAGATGTATTTGATAATTGTTGCGCTACACTTCGTGTGTTAGTACCAGGACGCCGCGAAGGTGGTACTTTCTGTCCAGTTAACTTGGTTTCAGGTGGAGATAAATGCTGTATCAACCTCGATAAAGTTTGTCAAGTTGAACGTTTCCGCGCAAGTAATGACTGTATTACAGTTGACTTAAGTTGCTTCTGTGCAGTGCAATGTATTGCTGATGTAAACTTAGGAATTTGTAACTAAAAATGTAGCCAGTCGGTAAAACGGCTGGCTTTTTTATGTTCCAACTATTTCCCTATCCCAATCAAGATGATATTTGTAAGTTCATGTACGGGCACAGTTTTAGTTGTTTTATCATGAAAGCGAATGGTCACATCTTGACCATCGTAATCGATCAGATACCCTTGATAATTATTTTCCTCCGTAACAAAAACACATGGAGCAGGCGGGAGGACCTTCGGATAGTTCTTTAAATATTCTATGCGTTCTTCTATACTCATTTCTTTAAAA
This sequence comes from Neobacillus sp. KR4-4, assembly GCF_042136325.1. Taxonomy (NCBI): domain Bacteria; kingdom Bacillati; phylum Bacillota; class Bacilli; order Caryophanales; family Bacillaceae; genus Neobacillus; species Neobacillus sp. KR4-4. The sequence goes on along the minus strand of NZ_JBHHJU010000013.1, from coordinate 133,666 downwards.
GGCTTAACCCGCTTAAAAGATGTAAGCTGCCTTTTTTGAGGTGGTTTAGATGCTGTACCCTGTGAATTCGTGTGTGGTTTTGTAGATGGATTCTCTATTTTAGATCCTATCTCTTTTTTTGCGAGAGAAATTTCTTTATTATTATTTTCTTCATTTAACGGCATTTCTTTCTCTATGTCCACTAGTAGTTCCTGTTTTGCAGTGAATATGTCCTGCATATTCATGGCAGGAGTTCTTGAAAACGGTTGATGTATATAGAGTAGTGGTCCATTGCTCTTTTTTGTCGACATGCTCAGTACCTCCATTTACGTAATCCTACAATTATATTTATGCGGAATGCCTAATCGCGTTCATACGAAAACTAAGAAATTTCTACATAAAAAGGCCCGCATTATTCTGCGGGCCTTCAAAATTATAGGATATGGTATCCAGAATCCACGTGAATGTTTTCTCCAGTAATTCCTCTTGATAGATCACTGAAGAGAAACACGGCAGTGTCTCCCACTTCTTCTGGAGTGGTTGCTCGGCGTAATGGAGCTCTTTCTTCAATTTCTTTTAAGATGGAATTAAAATCACTTATTCCTTTTGCGGATAAGGTACGAATTGGACCTGCAGAAATCGAATTAACACGAATGTTTTCTTTACCAAGGTCTGCAGCTAAGTAACGAACACTAGCATCAAGAGAAGCTTTAGCTACTCCCATAACATTATAGTTCTGGATGGCACGTTCGCCGCCTAAGTATGTCAATGTGACAATACTTCCTCCCTCAGTCATTAATCCTCTTGCTTCTTTCGCTACAGCTGTTAAGGAATATGAGCTGATATTGTGAGCGAGCAAAAAGCCCTCTCTAGTTGTGCTTAAATACTCCCCGCTAAGTTCTTCTTTATTTGCAAATGCGATGCAGTGTGCTACTCCATGAATGGAACCAACTGATTCTTTGATTTCAGCAAAGCATCTTGCAACTTCTTCATCGTTTGTTACATCACATGGTAAAACAATTGTCCCTTCGGCTTCTAACGAACCTGCCAGTTCTCGGACACTGCTTTCTAACCTTTCACCTGCATAGGTAAAAATTAATCTTGCTCCTGCATTGTGCAATGAGCGGGCAATTCCCCACGCGATACTGCGTTTATTGGCTACACCCATTACTACGTATGTTTTTCCAGATAATGAAAGGTTCATATAAAAAAGTCCTCCTACAATTACACATGATATTAGTACTTGGTACTAATTTTACACTAATTTGTCATAAATGAAAAGTTTCCCTTTTTCAAAAATAAACTCAGGTTTCGCAGAATTCCAATTCTCTTTTCAACTCATCAACATATTCCTTCGAGCCTGTAACGATTAAACGGTCATTCATCTCTAGTTCTGTATCTCCATGCGGAACGATGGAATCCTTTCCCCGAAAAATTCGGACAAAAATAATATCACCCGTAAACGGAAACCTCCTTATTGACATCCCATCAAATTGGCTATTCATCATGACAATTTCATAAAGTCCTGTCTCTTGGTTGGTAAGTATATTGATTAGGGTTGGAGATTCAATCAATGCCCGAAGTAACACTTTTGTCGACATAAATGTAGAAAATACCTCTACATTATGCCCTCGTAAGTTTTCCTCTATATCTGGACTTTCAATTCGCGCAATAACCCTAGATACTCCTCTTTCTTTCGCAACAACGGACAATGCTGCATTCACCTTCTCATCACCAGTTGATAATACGACAACTTCTGATTGAAAGACTTTTGTATTCTCCAACGTTTCGAGTGAATAGTCTGGAATTTCAACGATATCAAATAGTGAATCGGCAATTTGTTTTTCTGATTTCTCCATTCGGGTATGATAAAGGATTGGATCATACAGTCCTAACTTTAATTCTCGTGAAACAGGCATTGTCGTCTGATTGGCACCTAAGAATGCTATACTAACTGTTTTATTTGCAACCACTTCTTTAGGAAATAACTTTTTAAAAACAATGGGTGTAAAAATAGAGGTGATTACTGCCACTAAAATTAGTGTTCCACTCATCTCCGCTGATATGATTTCTAGTCTTTCTCCAATTGTAGCGGCCGCGATGACCAGTGAAAGAGTAGAAGTAAGCAAAAAGCCAGACGCAATGACCGTTTTCAAATCATACCAAATTTTTAATAAGTAAACTGGTAAGAGTTTTGAAAAAAGCAACCCTACTAATAAAAGCGGTATTAATAACAAAAGCTTTTTTTCACTAAAAAGCGACCAAATATCTAAATTTACTCCTACCATCACAAAAAAGATAGGAATCAAGAAGCCATACCCAAAAGAATCTAACTTATGTATAAGCTCTTGGTTGGGTGCTAACAGGGATACAAGTACTCCCGCTAGAAAGGCTCCTAAGATATTTTCAGCACCTACGGTTTCAGAAAGCCCCACTAAAACAATAATTAGTGTAAAAACTGCCCTGGTTCCAATTTGGACGGTCCCCGTTGACAAAGATTCAATAAATGTACGATTTTTAAATCTTTTTCCAAGAAAATAAAGAACGATACCAGCCGCAAACAAAATAAGTAACAGCCACGTATTCCCATGTCCTGATTCATTTAACGAAACAAACACAGCGAGTAAAATCATGGTCACTAAATCTGCAATGACCGCAACCAATAAAATAATTTGGCCGATTCCAGTTTTCATCAAATGGGCCTCTTTCAAGGTTGGAACCACTACACCCAAAGATATCGTCGAAATGATTAGCGTCATTAAAAAGGCATTTTCAATAAAACCTGCCATGACAAAGACAATGGATAGACCGAGAGAGAAGATAAAAACCCCTGCAAAGATTAGTGACGCCACAACAAATGAATTGGGCTCCTTTTTCCCATTTGGAAGCACCTTACGCTTATTTCCTCCAGCAAAAGCTTTAAAATCGATTTCAAGACCGCTTAAAAACATAAGAAAAATAAAACCAAGTGTTGATAAGGTGGAAAGCCAAATATCTTTATGAACTACATCGAAACCACTCTTCCCTATGACAAGTCCCATAATTATTTCAGCGACCACTACAGGGATAAAATTCAATTTAAATCGATGTAAAAAAATCGGGGTGATAAATGCCATTGTTACTACAATTAATAAAGAAATAACTGAAACATTTTGCTCCATATTATGACTCCCTTCATTCATTAGGTAGGAATTCTTTTTATAAAATCCAACGCTTCGACTAAAAATATGGTGGACAAGGAGTTGATCCAATGAAAATTGATGTAATCGGTGATATCCATGGATGTTTAGCAGAATTTAAGGAACTCACCTTAAAGCTTGGCTATAAATGGGAAAATGGAATCCCCCTTCACGAAAACAGAGTACTTGGTTTTTTAGGTGATTTAACAGACCGTGGACCTGCTTCACTACATGTAATCGAAATTGTTTGGCAGTTGGTGATGAAAGAAAAAAAGGCTTACTACACACCAGGGAATCATTGTAATAAGTTATATCGTTTCTTCCTAGGCAACAAAGTTCAGATTGCACATGGGCTAGAAACAACCGTTGCTGAGTATGAATCATTATATAAAAAAGAACAGCAATCCATTCGAAAAAAATTTATTGAACTCTACGAAAACGCTCCACTCTATTTAGTATTAGACAACAAGAAGCTTGTTATCGCGCATGCAGGGATTAAACAAGAATTTATCGGACAATCCCATGGAAAAGTTAAGGATTTTGTTCTTTACGGGGATATCACAGGGAAAAAGCACCCGGATGGTTCTCCAATTCGAAGGGATTGGGCAAAGGAGTATCATGGTGAGCCATGTATCATTTATGGTCATACGCCAGTTAAAGAGCCAAGGTACATAAATAATACGTACAATATTGATACTGGCGCTGTCTTTGGCGGAAAACTTACGGCCTTAAGATATCCCGAAATGGAATTGGTGTCAGTTACATCTACTATGCCATATGTGGAGGAAAAATTTAAACAATTTGATTAGGAGTATTTCTAATACACAAAAAAGGCTGCCTCTTAATCAAGCAGGTCAGCCTCTAATAAGTTAAACATATCTTTAGGTAATGGAGCAGTAAATATCATTTCATCGTTTAAAAATGGGTGAATAAAGGATATTTTTTTACAATGTAGTGCCTGTCGATTTATTTGTGATACATCTCCTCCATATAAATCGTCTCCAAGTAAGGGATGCTTCAAAAAAGACAAATGAACTCTAATTTGATGGGTTCGCCCCGTGTCAAGCGTAAGTTCCAAATGCGTAAACCCATTATATCTCGCAAGAACCTGATAATGAGTACAAGCATATTTTCCATCCTTACGAACTTCCCTCTCAATGATACTGTCATCTTTACGGCCAATAGGAGCCTCTATCGTATCATTATCTTGTTGCATTTCCCCCTCAGCGAAAGCCTCATATGTCCGCTTAACTTGACCGCTCTGCTGCATTAAACTAAACAAATGATGTACATGACGGTGTTTAGCAATCAGGACAATTCCTGAAGTATCCCTGTCGAGCCGTGTGACAATGTGCGTAGTAGCTTGTAGACCACAACGTTGATAATAGCCAATCAGCGCATTTGCCAAACTGCCTGCAGGATGTTCCCGCGACGGAATCGTGTTCATTCCTGCTGGTTTATTCACTACCAACAAATACTCATCTTCATAAAGAATCGGTAAAGGAATATTTTCACCAGAAAGCCCCTCGCTCGGACTTTCACTGGGAAAAATCACCGTTAATTTATCTCTCCATGCTAAACGATAGCGGACGTTTACTTCTTTTCCATTTACTAGGATATTACCACCTTTGAACTTTATATCTGTTAAAGCTGTTCGAGAAATTTCTTTCTCTTTTAAAAATTCCCTAACCAATTTTCCTTCACTGCTCTCACCAATGACCCACTTCATTTGAAATTGCTGAGACATTACAACGACACCCGCCTCTTAATCTGAAATAAAAGAATCATGAACTCTTTTCCAAAAGGGAAATGGGCGGAAGCGAGCAAAGCGAATTTTTTCTTCTGGCACTCTAAATTGAATTGATTTAACATCTTTATGAAGCATTGTCAGATGGTCAATTGTTACCTGAAAATCTGATCGATTGACTGGCTTAAGCATACAATTATGGTGAGCTGGAAGAATTAGCGGCGAGCCAATCGTCCTAAAAACCTTGTTATTAATCGATGCCATCTCCGCAATTTGTAGGGCTGCTATTGATGGATGAATAATCGCCCCGCCAAGGGCCTTATTATAGGCCGTACTGCCTGAAGGGGTTGAAACACATAAGCCATCACCACGAAACCGTTCGAAATGCTGTCCACGAATCTCCACGTCCATAACTAGTGTTCCCTCGACACTTTTTACAGTTGATTCATTTAAGGCAAGATACCTTGATTCCTTTCCAGCATGAGAATAACGAATTATGACCTCTAACAGGGGGTATTCGACAACCTGATACGGTGTTTTCGCAATCGCAATCACTAGTTTCTCAATTTCATCTGGAATCCAATCCGCATAAAATCCAAGATGTCCGGTATGAATTCCAACAAAAGCAGTTTTATCTAAACGGCTGCTATAGCGATGGAATGCATAAAGAAGTGTACCGTCACCACCAATGGAAACAACTATATCAGGTTGGTCTTCATCGTATATAAGATCGAAATCAAGTAAATACGTCCTCATTTTGTGCATTAATATATTTGATTTTTGATCTCCTTTTGATGTAATCGCAAATTTCATAAATTATTGGCTCCTTATGCGAATGGCTTTTCAATCGACGATCGTATTTTGCTCAACCCTTCTCTTCTTGTTTCAATTCTTTCTTCCTTGTAAAAAAGGCCTGGGCATCTTGAATTTCACCACGAATCAATGACATTTCCTCATCTAAACGAAATGCTGCTTCAGCTGCTCTCTGCAGCCGCATTTGAATATCACTTGGAAATAGCCCTTTGTACTTATAGCTCAATGTATGTTCAATTGTCGCCCAAAAATTCATCGCGAGCGTTCGTATCTGAATTTCCGCAAGGATATTCTTTTCACCATGAATGGTTTGAACAGGGTAGCGAATAACAACATGATACGACCGATAACCACTTGTTTTTTTATGTGAAATATAATCTCGAACTTCAACGATTTCAAAATCATTACGATTTTGGAGTAAATCGACAACTGTGTGAATGTCATCAACAAATTGACACATAATGCGCATTCCCGCAATATCCTGCATTTCTTCTTCTAGTCTTTCAAGTGGTATCCCTTTTTGATTTGCCTTATCAAGGATACTTGCAATGGGTTTAACTCTTCCCGTAACGAATTCAATCGGTGAATGAGTAGCATCAAGTTCGAACTGACCTCTCATCCCCTTTAATTTTACTTTTAACTCTGAAACTGCCTGTTTATAGGGGGCTAGAAATTGGTCCCAATGCTTCATGTTTTCACCTCTAAGACAAGTTATGTTAAGAAAATACGCTTTCTACTTTTGTAACCATTTCTTTCCCATAATTACTATTACCCGAAATATTAGTTAGCACATAATTAAATTCATCCTGGAAGTTTTCTAGTTCCTTTTTCTCTTCGTTGAAAGTAACCCATACAGGTAATTTTTTTTCGTTTGCAATCTTTAAGAGCGGCCAGAATTGTTCATGTAGAACGATATATGTATAATCATCTTTATCTTCCATTAAATAAATGAAAGAAAATTGGTCAGAATCTACAAGAATCTGCTCTCCAGGAACCAATTCAAGGATGCTCTCATTTGTTTCTAACATTAGTTTCTCTTCAATTATGTATGACTTTTCGATTAAAATTCTTTTCTTCATTGTTTATACCTCCATTATTCACCACCTTATTTTAGCATAATTCACGATTTCTCCCAAGGATGATGTTGAGGTTAGAAAAGAGCTAATAAAGATGATCCCCCTTTAGAAAGGTTGATGAAAACATGACGCAAAATATTGAAATTGAATTTAAAAATATCCTAACTAAAAGTGAATATGAACGTTTGCTTAGGTTTTTCAAGGTGGATAAAAATCAAATTTTCAAACAGGAAAACCATTACTTTGATACACCAAATTTTTCTTTAAAGAGTAAAGAGACTGCACTAAGGATTCGTAAAAAAGGTTTAAACTACGAAATGACTTTAAAACAGCCAGCAACGGTCGGTCTTCTAGAGACCAATCAAACAATCAGTGAAGATGATGCACAATTGGCCATTCGTACGGGAAAACTTCCAACAGGAATCATTCAACGTCTTATAGAAGAAAGTGAGGTTCCTTATTCAACAATTGAATACTTTGGTTCATTAATAACAGAACGAGTTGAATTTGAGTATCAGCAAGGATTATTGGTATTGGACCATAGTATCTATCTAGATACAGAAGATTATGAATTGGAATACGAGGTTGAAAACTATCAGAATGGAGAGAAACTCTTTATTGAACTTCTAGAACAATTTAAGATCCCTACTCGTTTAACAGAAAATAAAATTCGCCGTTTCTATTATCGAAAATACCTGCAATCAAATGGGAATGAATCTTAATTGTATTTAAATGTAGAAATAATTTAGTTGGAGTTATTTCCAACCTCCTAATTCTTGCTTTTTCTATTAAGAATTGCTTATTTAACATACATTATAAATATGTTTAATTGACAAAATTCCATTTTTAAAGCAATTCATTTGAGATATGAAATATGCATTGATAAAATAAATCTACATACTACATTTAAGGGAGTTGGCAACATGATTGAAAGAAAGCTTTCACCATTTGAATCCATTGGTGAAGAAACATTACACCGTCTTGTGGACACTTTTTATGGCCTTGTTGCACAACATCCTGACCTAGCTCCAATATTCCCAAATCAATTTACAGAAATTGCTCGGAAACAAAAGCAATTCTTAACTCAATATTTAGGCGGTCCTTCATTGTATACTGAAGAACATGGCCATCCGATGATGCGTGCACGTCATTTGCCATTTCCAGTTACCCCTATACGTGCCAAAGCCTGGCTTTCATGCATGTCACAAGCTATGGACAAAATAGGCTTGGAGGGTCCCTTAAGAGATGAATTTTTTTCACGACTTTATCTTACAGCACAACATATGATTAATACGCCTAACGATGGCGAGACAACAGGTGAAGATAGTGAATAGTTCAAAATCTTCGGGTGCAAAGCGGCAATGCAGTGATAAAAAGCCGATTGAGATTTACATGTTTATTGATCCTTTATGTCCTGAATGTTGGGCACTAGAGCCGATTTTAAAGAAGTTGCAAATCGAATATGGACGTTATTTTTCAATTAAGCATATTTTAAGTGGACGATTAGCCGATTTAAATATAAGTAAGAAAAAGAATTTTGAGAATATCGCTCAGGTGTGGGAGAAAACTGCTAGCAGGTCAGGGATGTCATGTGATGGAAGCCTATGGTTAGAGAATCCTGTCGATTCTCCCTACACTGTTTCCATCGCTTTAAAAGCAGCAGAATTACAAGGGCGAAGGGCTGGACTTCGTTTTTTGCGGAGAATCCAAGAGGGATTATTTTTAGAGAAACTAAATGTTTCTAAACTTGAGGTGTTAAAGGATTGCGCTCGGAGCCTTGGTTTGGATGTAGAGGAATTCATGTATGATATCCATTCTGAAAGTGCAGCAAAAGCTTTCCAATGTGATCTGAAAATTACTTCAGAAATGGATGTACAAGAGATTCCTACCCTAGTATTTTTTAATGAAAATGTGGAGGATGAGGGAATTAAGATTACAGGTTCCTACCCATATGAGGTATATGTCCAAATCTTAGAAGAAATGCTTTCTGAAAAACCAATCCAATCTCCTCCGCCGCCTTTAGAAACGTTTTTGAAATTTTTTAAATTTGTAGCATCAAAAGAAATTGCTGTTGTTTATAATATGTCGATTTCACAAATTGAAAAGGAAATGAAAAAACTTCTTTTAAAGCAAGTGGTGGAACAAATTCCAGCAAAGTATGGTACATTTTGGAGATATATCGAACAATGAAGCATGCCTTTCAATGGTATGCTTTATTTTTTTAACAGCTCTGGTATACTGCCTGCTGATTTTTGCTCCAATCAACAGGGTGCCAAAATAAACAGTAAGCTCTAACCTAGCCTTTTCTATAAACAAAAATGCCTTGCAGATTTTACTGCAAGGCATTTTTCTATTATACGAACAAAGGGGATGGGAGAAATTTTTCACTGTCAAACAAAGGGGTTTGTGTTTGTTGTGATCAACTTCATGTATATAATATAGCACGCTATTCTTAAGTGCGGCAATAAGTTTGTGTTTTATTTCACATAATTGTCAAATTATCATAAATTCACGGAATGGACAATAGACATAGGAGTAAGAGTAATGAAAACTCACTTTTATGAGGGGAGCCTGTTTATATGAGAAAATTCCCTTTAATGCTTATGATTGTTTTTATTTTAATTGCCTTCTTTCTTCAAATCCTTGCTTTGTTAAAGATTTTCCCTTTATTGTTAAGTATCCCCATATTATTTGTTTCAATATTTATCTTCGTTAATTATCTTAACGATCGGAAAAAATTTAGAGGATTTTAAAAAGGGATGGCAGCCAGTTTGGCACCATCCCTTTCATTATGCTTGAGTTAATAATTGCTCTAATTCATTCAATTTTTCTTCAAAAACCTTACAAGCATTTTTTATTGGCTCTGCACTAGTCATATCAACTCCAGCTTTTTTCAAAACCTCAATCGGATAATCTGAGCTTCCTGCACTTAGGAAGTCAATATACCTTTTCACAGCAGGTTCGCCTTCTTCTAAAATTTGCTTGCTAAGGGCTGTAGCTGCACTAAAACCAGTTGCATACTGATAAACATAATAATTGTAATAAAAATGTGGAATTCTCGCCCATTCTAATCCGATTTCCTCATCTATCACAATATCTTCTTCGCCAAAATATTTTTTATTTAATGCGTAATAACTTTCAGTTAATGCCTCAGCAGTTAAGGCTTCATTATTTTGTGCTTTTTGATGGATCATATGTTCAAACTCAGCAAACATTGTTTGACGGAACACGGTCCCTCTAAATCCTTCTAGGTAATGGTTGAGTAAGTATATACGTTTTTGTTCATCATCAATTGTTTTTAATAAATAGTCGTTTAAAAGTGCTTCATTACATGTCGAAGCCACCTCGGCAACGAAAATTGAATAATTGCCGTAAGGATACGGTTGTGATTTTCGAGTATAGTAACTGTGCACGGAATGGCCAAATTCATGGGCAAGCGTAAATAAGTTATTTACATTATCCTGCCAGTTCATTAGAATATATGGATGTGTCCCATATGCTCCTGATGAATAGGCGCCGCTCCGTTTTCCTTTATTCTCATGTACATCAACCCAGCGGTTTTCAAAGCCCTCAGTTAATATTTTTGAATATTCCTCACCTAGTGGGGCTAATCCTTTAATGACTAAGTCCTTCGCTTCTTCGTATTTGATTTCCATTTTTACATCTTTAACAAGAGGTGTAAATAAATCATACATATGAAGTTCATCAAGTCCCAGTACTTTTTTTCGAAGCTTTATATATCGATGTAATAAATGAAGGTTGTCGGTTACCGTATTTACAAGGTTGTCGTACACACTTTCTGGGATATTGTTAGCAGAAAGCGCAGCATGTCTAGCTGAATCATACTTTCTTACTCGTGCATTAAAATTATCCTTCTTCACATTGCCGCTTAATGTACTTGAAAATGTATTTTTAAAATCACCATAGGTCTTGTATACAGCTTTGAAGGCATCGTGTCTTACCCGCGGGTCTTCACTTTCCAAAAAGCGAATATAGCGGCCATGAGTAATTTCTACCTCAGTACCATTTTCATCTTTAATAGATGGAAATTCAAGGTCTGCATTATTCAACATCCCGAACGTATTACTAGAAGCATCCATTACCTCGCTGGCTTCTGCTAGCAATGCTTCCTGTTCTGCCGTGAGGACATGGGGTCTTTGCAGATTAATTTCAGCTAGTGCATGCTCATAGAGCTTTAATTCTGATTTTTCACTTAAGAAACTAGTTACTTGGTTCTCATCTAAAGAAAGAATTTCAGGGACAATAAAAGCTAATTGGCTGGCAGCTTGAGAATACATATTTTTCATTCTGTCATCCAGGCCTTGATAAAAAGAGTTTGTTGTATCCTGGTCATAGCGCATATGCGAATATGTATACAGCTTTCCAATTCGTTCTAACAATTTATCTTGAAATTGAAGCGCCTTATATAGCGTCTCTGCACTTTCACCTAATTTCCCTTCAAATTCTTTAATTCCCGGGATTTGGCTTTTTACTTCTTGAAATTCCTTTTCCCATTCCTGATCATTCGAAAAAATATCTTCTAATTTCCATGTATCTTGTTCAGGGATCTCACTTCTTGCAGGCAGTGATTTTATTGCTGTTTCATTTGCCATCCTTCATCCTCCATTCTATATTTACCTGTGATAGGAAGTATCATTACATAGTATTCTCCTTATCTTTCCAATCTCCTTTTAGCAATTCACAGAAAGGAAACTATTTACACCTTTTATAGTATGCCCTTCTGTTAGTTTTCATTTATCTATTCGATAGGAAACGCTGATATTTTTGAAAAAATAAAACCTTCGCTTCTTCTTTTTCGCGATTTGTCCTAGGAATAAATATTTTCTGTTTCAATTGAAATGTGCTTGCTCCCATTTTCGAAATAATACCTAATTGCTCTAACAATAAAAGGTAATCAAGTATCACATATAACGATTTCCCTGTTTTAACCTGTGGTAAATTTCTTAAGACAATTTCTTTTCTACGAATCCTTTTATTGAAATGGAAGGATACTTCCTGCAGGGTTATTAAATCACCAATATTTTTGTTGTCAATACAATCAATAAATAAGTAGGTTTGCCATATAATCGGTGAAGTTTGAATGACTAACGAATGAGGGATTGGAAGGCCAATTTCAGGTGGTAGTAGGAAGAGATTAAGGTTTCTTTTATAAATTTCATGGAGAAATGAATGATGCTGTTTACTAGGATGTAAGGTCCAATTAAGAAGAAATTTTTCAATTTGCTTGTTCCAACTAGAAAAATCTATTTGTTTGTTGATCTTTGGTTCTAATAATTCATTCATGTTCATTTTTCGTATTGGATAAAAAGTATGATGAGCAAAGGCATTTTTTATCGAGTAAGGGGAAACGGATCCAATAAAATGAAATTGCTGTTTTTCAGGGCAATAGGAAGGTATATAAAACATTCCTGCAGTAGACGTTCTTAAAAATAGGTATTGAAAGTTGGACAAAGTAACCATATTATTTCTTTTCGTATGGATTTGGCTGCTAGATATAATCCATATGGGATGATATCCGTTTTGAAGATATGAATTGGTCCTTTTGATAAGTGTACTTTCTGGAATCGTTGAACATTGATACTCTAATGCAAATTTCTCTCCATTAAACTTGAACATTATGTCAGGTCTCTGCTGAATCTCTTTATCATAGTACTCTAATATTGAAGGGATCTTTTGTTTCACCAGCCACTGATACAGTTGACGTTTGCCCTCCATGTGATAAATGGATTCATTCTCATAAAAATCATGACAAACTCCGCCTTGCTTATGGGCAAAATGAAATATGCGCTGATCGCCTAATTTGAGCAAAACGCTTTCCCCACAAATAGGGCAAAAAAATTCTTCCTTACTGCGAAGTTCTAAAAGAAAATCTTTTTTGTAATCAAGGCCAAGACAGATACATTCACCCATTTTTGTTTGAGCCGTTAACAATTATTCCACTCCTCCTTTCTCTATCTAAATTCGTCAAAATTCGATAAAAACCTTTTAAAGCATAAAAAAAAACTCGCCAATTGACGAGTTTTTTATAGTTTAGAGTAACGGCGAAAGTAGTCTCGCCGTCGATTCCAGTACCTTAAAACCAAGATGTCTGCCATCAAAGGTTTCTTTATCCAATTGTTTGGAAAATTCAAGGTCATTTAAATATTCCTCAACGAGCTGTTGTGTGCTATTTGTACGGAATAAGAAAGCATTTACCTCGAAATTTAAATGAAAACTCCTCATATCCATATTGGATGTACCAATCGAGGCCAATTCATAATCAACAATGACAATCTTACTGTGCATAAACCCCCGCTCATATTCATAAACTTTAACTCCTGCGTCCAAAAGTTCTGGAAAGTAAGACCTTGAAGCATGAAAGACAATCCGTTTATCCGGTTTATTTGGTACAAGAAGTCGTACATCAATGCCACTAAGTGCAGCTACTTTTATGGCTGAAAAAATGTCTTCATCAGGAATAAAATAAGGGGAGGCAATCCAAACTGATTTCTCTGCACTTGCAATCATGGAGAAAAAAATATTCTTAATCACACTCCACTCATTATCCGGTCCTCCAGCAATGAGCTGTACCCCGCCATGACTTTCATGATCAATTTGAGGTGATAGGTATTCGGCCGTTAAGAAACTGTGATTGGTCATATAATACCAGTCTTGTAAAAAAATTAACTGCAGCGTTCTTACTGCCTCTCCTCGAAGCATTAGATGAGTATCACGCCAGAACCCTATCTGTTTATTTCTCCCCAGATATTCATCTCCAATATTTAGCCCGCCTACAAAGCCGATATTTCCATCAATGATGATCATTTTACGGTGATTACGGAAATTAAATTTATTATTTAAAAACGGGAGTTTTACAGGTCCAAACGTGACCATTTCAATCCCCTCATTTTTGAGTTCACTAATATAAGATTTTGAAAGCTGCCAAGAACCCACTGCGTCATATAAAAAACGTACCTTAACACCTTGATGGGCTTTCTCAATCAGTAGATTTTTAATTTCCTGCCCAATATGATCGTGACGAACAATATAATATTCCAGATGGATATGATGTCTAGCCTTTTTTAATTGCTCAATAATATGCTGAAAGGTTTCCTCACCGTTTGTTAATATTTTTGTAGCAGTGTCAAAGGAGATTGGGCTATTCCCTAGTTTTTGAGCCAAGTTAAATAATTTCCCTTGATGTTCACCCATTAAACTAAGTTTTTCATCATTTCTCGGATCTTCTTCCCCTTCGACAGTCAAAAAAGCTTGCTTATCTAGGAAATATTTTTTTCTAAACATCTTTTCCTTACGATAGTTTCTTCCAAAGAGGAGGTAAAAAATAAAACCAACCAACGGAAAGCTGCCTAATACGACTAACCATGTAATCGTTTGTGTTGGATGGCGGCGGTTTTCAAGGAAAATTACAAAGCCTATGAATATGACCGACAGTGTAACAAGTACACTCAGGATTCCAAATATTCCACTAGCTAAACGATCCTTAAAGAAAAACCAAAGTATGGATAATACCAACAAAAATAGAATAACCCTTACCGTGTTTTTCAGTGTCCTCACCTGCCAGAATTTATTTCCAAAATAATTAATGCTAAAAATACCGATTTCAAAATTGAAATCGGTTCATTAGTTAGCGGAAATGTTTTCGTAATTCAACAAAAACATTATCAGAAATTATCTCTTTCCCATACTCTTGAATTCGATGTATCGTAAGTTGTGTCTCAAAACCGTATTCAAGCAAAATACTTAATATATCATCAATTTCATCTTCTTCAAATAAGTCTTCAGGAAATTCTGTAAATAGATAATATTTCCCCTCAAAATGATAAAGCCTTGTGACTAAGTCATCTAAACCTGCCCGATTAGATAAACTAATGACATCCTCAAAATCTCTAAAACCGATAAGGAATTCTAAGGTTTCTTCCTCATGCAATATATCTTCCTCATCTGTATGATTAGGATTGAAATGATGATCCAGAATCTCATCAATGTGTTCATCAACTGGAAGGTCTTTTAGTTTGTCATTTGGAATGGGTAATTCAAACTTTTGACCATCCTTTGAAAGTTGTGCTTTAGTAACCAGGATTTCTAAACCTTTATCAAGTGCTTGAACTTGGATCCATAGAGGGCCTTCAATAACAAACTCTTCTTCATCATGAACTTCATCCATCATTTCCCAAAAGAGTTCTTCACTTCGTTCCCGATTGTACCAGATTTCCTCACGGTCAAAGCCTCGTTCTTCTATATCACCATATGAAATGTAAAATTTTACTGTATTTTCATTAATGCGTTCAATCTCCATCTAAACCTCTCCCTTCCGTTTGCCAGATTGAAGGGACTAAATACCCCCAAGCAGATACTGCCTTAGCATTTACTTATATCTAAAAGAATTATCAAAGGGCTAAAAGTAAATACTCGTGTACTTTATTTTATGATAAAAGTACTAATAAGGGAAATAAAAAAGGCTAAAATCTAAAAACCGTGATAATGCCTAAAATTAGCAGTACGATATTCTTTTTATTGTAGCAAAGTCACACTGAAACTACAAATAATAACCTATAATTTTTAAATACAAAAAAAGACCTCCTATATGAAGGCCTATTTATTTAATTAACCATTCGCTGTGCTTCGCGCAGCTGGAACGTTCTGACTCTTCTTGGAAGGAACCGTCTGATTTCATCCTCATTATACCCAACCTGTAATCGCTTTTCATCAATGATGATCGGGCGTCGTAATAGCCCTGGATTTTCTTTGATTAACCCAAATAAATCTTGTAACGGCATGGCATCCAGGTTAACGTCTAATTTTTGAAATGTCTTTGATCTAGTAGAAATAATTTCATCGGTACCATCTTCGGTCATTCGAAGAATCTCTTTAATCTCTTCCATGGTTAATGGTTCTGAGAAAATATTTCTCTCTGTGTATGGAATTTCATGTTCTTCTAACCACGATTTTGCTTTTCTACATGATGTACAACTTGGTGAAGTGTATAGTGTTACCATTCGATCTTCACACTCCTCTTTTAATTGAGACTATTATTTAATATCCATTATATTGAATCAAACGATTTGGTTATAATCAGGTAATACCAATTTCAATAATAATTATAAATAAGTAATTTATATCATTGATTATACACCACTGTTTCTTAAAAGGGTATCCCTTTTTCCAAAAAATATTGTTAGAGCAAAACATTCAAAAATTTCGATTATACTATATTAGACGAATAATTCACCTAAAAGTTTCATATTTTTTAATTAATTTATCTGTATTTTTGCACTCATAATTATTCATCTGTTATAATGTTCGCCTACAATAATTGATAAAACGAGGGTCTTCATGAAATAAATTACTTATAAGATTGAGTTACCCTACTTTCAAGAGAATTAAACCTTAAATCTATTCTCAATTATAAAATCGAAATGAAAACGCATTCATTTGATTATTGAAAACTTGTCGATGTAATTTAATTTCCTCTTTAAATCAACGGTAAGTTCTTTTACAATAAAGTAGGGGATATTAAATTTGCACCACAAATATCTAATTAATGGAGGGGTTATTACCATGGGCTCATACATATTGGATTTAACGATTGTTGCTTTATTAATTGTAGGAATCACAGCCTTAATGGGTGTTATTACGAACAGTTTTGGTGAGAAGGTATTCGGTGGTAAAAATCGAAGTGAATTTGTTGATGAAAGTGCCAAATACCAGACTGGATGGAAAACAGTTGGGGGAAATCGGAAATAAGAACCCTTAAATATTGCCATTAACAGGTAAAAAAAAACGATCTCAAAAGCGAGATCGTTTTTTTATGATTATCTAGATTGTGCTTGGTATTGTTTGAATTCTTTCTCAGAACATAATACAAAGTGACCAGGTGTAACTTCTCTAAATTCCACTGGTTCATTAGGATCGTAATTATGACTTGCCGGGTCATACGATTTCCGTTTACGAGTCCGTTCACTGATTGGATCTGGTGATGGAATTGCTGATAAAAGTGATTGTGTATAAGGATGAAGTGGGTTTTTATAGAGATCATCCGCAGATGCAAGCTCGACCATTTTACCAAAATACATAACACCGATCCGATCACTAATGTATTTAACCATTGAAAGATCATGAGCAATAAACAGATAGGTCAAGCTCTTCTCTTTTTGCAGTTTTCTCATCAGGTTTACAACCTGAGCTTGGATAGAAACATCCAGTGCTGAAATCGGTTCATCAGCAATTATAAATTCAGGTTGAACAGCAAGGGCACGTGCAATTCCTATCCGTTGACGCTGACCACCACTAAACTCATGTGGATAACGGTTTGCATGCTCTCTATTCAAGCCCACGGTTTCTAGGAGCTCATATACTTGCTCCATCCTGTCTTCCTTAGACTTTGCTAAACCATGAATATCAATTCCCTCGGCAATAACATCTGCTATTTTTAATCTAGGATTTAAAGATGCATAAGGGTCTTGAAAGATCATTTGCATTTTTCGGTTGAATTCTTTTAATTGTTTCTTTGATTTTTTCCCATGAACATTTACTCCATCGTATAAAACTTCTCCACCAGTAGCATCATACAAACGGATAATTGTACGTCCTGTTGTGGATTTACCACAGCCTGACTCACCAACAAGGCCCATTACTTCACCTTTATAAATATCAAAGGATACATTATCAACAGCTTTTACTTCATTTGTTTTACCTTCATTAAAATATTGCTTGAGATTTTTGATCTCAAGTAATTTTTCATTTACAGCCATTTATTTCCCCTCCTTATTTTCAGGGAATGAAGCTTGACCAGCATTTCCAACTTTGACTAAATCAGCATTACCAGAAAATTGATTTTGCCGTCTTAGAACAGCAGCTGGCGGTTCGACTTTTGGTGCATCTGGATGCAGCAGCCATGTTGCAGCATAATGCGTATCCGACACTTTGAAGAACGGTGGTTCTTGCTCTAAATCTATCTTCATTACAAATGGATTACGTGGGGCAAACGCATCCCCTTTTGGTGGATCTAATAAATCTGGTGGTGTTCCCGGAATAGAGAATAGTTCATCATCTTGGGTATCCATATCAGGCATCGAACTAATTAATCCCCATGTATACGGATGCTTTGGATTATAGAAAATCTCATCAGCAGTCCCAATTTCAACGATTTTTCCTCCGTACATAACAGCAACACGGTCAGCTACATTTGCCACCACACCGAGATCGTGTGTAATAAAAATAATTGATGTATCAATTTTCTTTTGCAAATCTTTCATTAATTCAAGAATTTGTGCTTGAATGGTTACGTCAAGTGCAGTTGTAGGTTCATCCGCAATGAGTACTTTCGGGTTACATGCCAAAGCAATAGCGATAACAACCCTTTGTCTCATACCACCAGAGAACTGATGCGGATATTGATCCACACGTAACTCCGCCTTAGGAATACCAACTAGCTTTAATAATTCAATTGCTCTTTCCTTTGCTGCGTGTCTGCTCATGTTTTGGTGCTTAATAAGTGGTTCCATAATCTGGTTGCCAATTTTCATAGTTGGATTTAAAGATGTCATCGGATCCTGAAAAATCATTGATATATCTTTTCCACGGATTTTTTGCATGTCTTTATCTTTTAATTTTGTTAAATCCTTACCACCAAATAAAATCTGTCCGCCTTTAATCTCTGAATTGTGCTCAGGAAGTAAACGCATGATTGATTTCGTGGTTACAGATTTACCTGAACCAGATTCACCTACAATAGCTAAGGTTTCACCATTATATAAATCAAAACTTACGCCACGGATAGCTTTAACTTCTCCTGAAAAAGTATGAAACGATATATTTAAGTCTTTAACTTCTAAAATTTTCTCCATTTACATCCACCTGCCTTCTAATCACGCATTTTTGGATCCAATGCATCACGTAATCCGTCTGCAACAAGGTTGAAGCATACCATGATTAACGCAATCATAATGGAAGGAATAATCATTTGATAAGGAAAAGCAATCATAGATTTAAATCCTGCATTTACTAATGTTCCAAGAGATGCATGAGGTTCCTGTAATCCTAACCCGATAAAACTTAAAAATGCTTCGAAGAAAATGGCATTCGGGATAGAAAACATCGTATTAATAATAATTACTCCAAACATATTTGGAATCATGTGTTTAAAAATGATAGACGAATTTGATGCACCTAAGGTTTTTGCTGCAAGTACAAATTCCTGACCTTTAAATTTTAATACTTGCGCACGTACCACACGAGCCATACTAGTCCATCCTGTAATGGTTAAGGCAATAATAATTGGGATAATACCTGGTTTTAACACGAGTATCATCAATACAACAACAATCAGGTTCGGAATACCCACAATAACCTCGATAATCCTCTGCATTACACTATCTATTCGTCCACCTAGATAACCCGATATGGCTCCATATGCAACCCCAATAGCCATATCGATTAACGCAGCCATAAAAGCGATAAATAACGATACTTGTGTACCTTTCCAAACACGTGCAAATTGATCTCGGCCTAAATTATCCGTACCGAACCAATAATAGGCATCCACTTTACGAACTTCATACGCGTTATAAACAGTACCATCTCTTCTTGACAATGTTCCATCAAAAGGAAGCCAGTGAACATCTTCTAAACCTTGAATTCGCGGTGGTAAATTATTATGTTTTGTGTTTTGCGTATCGTAAGAATATGGCGTAATCATTGGACCAACAAAGGCCATTAATATCATTATAACTAGAATGACCATGCTGACTACAGCACCTTTATTTTTCCTGACTCTTAGCCATGAATCTTGCCAGAAATTCAAACTTGGTTTGGCAATCTTTTCACTTTTTGATGGATCAATATGGACAGGAGCAAACATATCCTTTGAAATTGTTATGTCTTTGTTGCTCATTTAGTTTTCCCCCCCGATACACGAATACGTGGGTCGATGATTCCATAAAGAATATCAACAATTAAGATTACTACGATAAATAGGACCGCAAATAAAATGTTAGTACCCATAATAACGGGGTAATCATTCATATTAATAGATTTAACGAACTGCTCACCAATTCCTGGGATTCCAAAAATTTGCTCAATAACAAGTGAGCCAGTCATTAAACTAACAGCTAATGGCCCTAAAACAGTAACTACAGGTATTAACGCATTTCTTAAAGCATGCTTAAAGCTAATCTGCCAGCGGCTCGCACCTTTAGCTCTCGCCAAAGTTATATAATCAGACCCTAATACTTCAACCATTTCAGTACGCATAAAACGCGCTGCAATCGAGATTGGAAACATCGCTAGTGCAATAGTAGGAAGAATTGTATATTCAGGTCCTTTCCATAACATTACTGGAAGCCAGCCTAACTTTACCGAAATATAATACTGCATTAATCCAGCAAAAATAAATGATGGGATTGATTTACCAACTACTGCGATAAAAGTAGAACCGTAATCTATCCAAGTGTTTTGCTTTAGAGCAGCAATTACACCTAATAAAATACCTAAAATTGAGCCTACAACCATTGCTTGAAAACCTAATTGTGCAGAAGGTCCAAGGCGATTAGCAATAAGTTCTGTCACAGGGGTATTATCAAATTGGAAGGAAACTCCTAAATCCCCTTTTACCAAGTTCATCATATAGTTAAAATATTGAACAGGCAGGGGGTCGTTCAAGCCATATTTATCCAGCAAAATATTTCGCTGAACTTCAGATAGCTTTTCGAAGTTATTAAAAGGACTACCTGGAATTAGCTTCATGAGGAAAAAGGTAAGCGATGTTACAATAAAAAGTGTAATAATCATATAGCCAACACGTTTTAGTATATATTTGACCATGCCTACACCTCCTAATTATTTTGAATTTTCGACATCTTACGACAATTCTAACACAGGTAAAAAGAGAGTATATTGGTAAATATACTCTCTTTTTATTTGATTAGTTATAGTTACTATTTTGTGATTTTAATCCACTGGTAACTATAGTCAGGACCAAATGCATGGTGAGCAAAACCTTGAACCTTAGGATTGATTAATAGGTTCACTGAACGTTGGTATAATGGTGCGATAGCCGCATCATCTTCTAACAAGATTTTTTCTGCATCTTGAAGAGCTTTCCAACGATCTTGTGGCTTAGCTACAAGTTCTTCACTAGCTGATTTGATTAACTTATCAAATTCAGGATTGCTATAGCTCATGTGGTTTTGTCCGCCGTTAGTTACCCATAGATCCATATAAGTCATTGGGTCAGCGTAGTCAGGTCCCCAACCACCCATTAATAAATCATAATCTTCAGCATCTTCACGAGCGATACGAATTTTGAAAGGAACTGCTTCGATTGTAATTTTTAATCCTGGTAAGTTTTTCTCTAACTGATCTTTAACGAATGCATCAGTTACTTTTGAAGTTTCAGTATCTTGACCTACATAAGTAAACTTAACTTCTTTAAGTCCTGTTTCTTTAAGACCTTGTTCCCAAAGCTTTTTAGCTTCTTCTTTGTTAGTGCTTAAGTAAGTTCCTGTAGTTTCACGGAAGTCTTTATTATTTGTGTCAAAAGAGAATCCTTTTGGAACTAAGAAATCAGCAGGGATGGATCCGTTTGCTAATACATCTTCAGTTAAAGCTTTTTTGTCCACAGTTAAAGCAATTGCTTTACGGATATTAACATTCTTTAATGCTGGGTTCTTTTCGTTCATTTTTAACCACCAGATTGATGGTTCTTGATAGCGAAGTAAATCTTTTTGTCCTTCAAATTGTGAAAGAATTGCCGCTTGTGCAAGTTTTGGTGTGATATCAGCTTCACCAGCAGTATACGCGTTTGCAGATGCTTGTGGATCTTTAGAAACGTTAAAGTTAATTTTCTCTAAAGTAACGTCCTTTGCATTTACATAATCAGCATTCTTTTCTAATACCCACTCAGTTCCTGTTGGACCATCCCATTTAGTCATTTTAAACGGACCATTGTAAAGTAGGTGTGTTGCATCTTTCGCATAGTTATCGCCTTCCGCTTCAACAAACTTTTTGTTTTGTGGGAAGAACAATGGGAAAGTTAAGTAAGATTCGATGTATGGAAGTGGTCTTACTAATGTAATTTCCAAAGTATAATCATCTACTGCTTTAATACCTAAATCATCAAGTTTTGCTTTTCCAGCAACAATTTCAGATGCATTTTTGATTTTGCCTTCCATGAAGTATGCACCGTATGGAGCAGCAACTTTAGGATCAATTGCACGTTGCCATGCAAATACAAAGTCATGTGCAGTTACAGGGTCACCATTTGACCATTTTGTATCTTGTTTTAATTTAATTGTGATAACAGATTTATCATCATTATAAGTTGGTGCTGCTTCAGCAACGCCAGGAATAACTTTTTGGTCTGGATCTAAACGATATAAACCTTCGTTTGTAGCATTTAACATTGTGAAGCTCAATACGTCTTGAGACATTACGCTGTCCATTGAAGGAATTTCTGCAGACTCAAGAACATTTAGAACTTGCTCATCTGCTAATTGGGTTTCTTCAGTGCCGGCTTTATTATCGCCTTCATTTTTGGACGTACCTTCATTCTTGTTTCCGCCCGAACATGCTGCAAGGAACATGCTGAGAACTAGTGATAGTACTAATAGTAGTGAAAGTTTTGATTTCTTCACTAGTAGACCTCCCTTTTCTATTATTCTGAAAAATTACTACATTCTCTATTATACATATTTTCTTGAAATTGTACATTATTTTTTTGAAGTTTATTTACATTTCAGAAACATTCTTTACGTTATCATTACATTTTCCTATGTTATAATTTAGACTTATACGGATTTTTAATATAATATACTTAAGTAAACCCCTATTAAATCAATCTTTTGGAGGTTATTTAGTGAATTATCAACTTAAAAAAAAACTCCTAATTATAGCATTCATACAACTAGTGATTATTTTTATTTCTTTTATTAATAATCACAAAGTGTCCTTGTTAAGCTATATCAATATATCTTTTTATTTTTCAGCAGGACTCTTGCTTACTTCCTTGCTTGTTTATACTATCCATTCAGGCTTTTATGACGTCATTTCAAAATCTTTCAGTTTTGCGTTTCAAAGAGGTCATAATAAAAGACGATTTGATGAAATACCTCCTTTATCAGAACTTGTTACATTCAACCAAAAGCCCTTAGCTTTTTACGGGCTTATTAATGGACTGTTTATGATTATTGCCCTTGTCATATATTATTTTTAACTGACTTGAAAATAATTATTCGTTTCATTATAATAAGTACAATTGTATAGTTGCTTAAAAGGCGATGATAAAGAGTAGTACGTATTTACATTCGGATCAGAGAGTTTGTGGGTGGTGGAAACAAACACGAATAAATACGGAATGGACTTTGGAGCCTCTATCTGAACAAATTATTTCTATGTTATATATAAGTAGGATTAGACGTAACCTTGCGTTAAAAGGTGGCTAAATTGTCTTCGAGATGGTTTTAGCAATGAGTGACTCTTTTTTGAGTAATTTAGGGTGGTACCGCGAACCATTCGTCCCTATTCGTTTTAGGGGATGAATGGTTTTTTTATATATTTTTTAGGAGGAAATGATTATGAAAACGATTTTTTCTGGTATTCAGCCAAGTGGAACGATAACACTCGGTAACTATATTGGAGCGTTGAAACAATTTGTAGAAATGCAAAACGAATACAATTGCTTTTTTTGTATCGTAGACCAGCATGCCATTACCGTTCCGCAGGACCCAGGAATTCTGCGGAAAAATATCCGAAGTTTAGCTGCATTGTATCTAGCAGTTGGAATTGATCCAAACAAAGCCACATTGTTTGTTCAGTCAGAGGTTCCTGCTCATGCTCAAGCGGGATGGTTGATGCAGTGTGTAGCCTATATCGGAGAATTAGAAAGAATGACTCAATTCAAAGATAAATCCACAGGGAAAGAGGCAGTACAGGCAAGTTTATTAACTTACCCTCCTCTTATGGCAGCCGATATTCTTCTATATAATACGGATTTAGTTCCTGTTGGCGAAGATCAGAAGCAGCATATGGAATTAACTCGTGACTTAGCAGAACGTTTTAATAAAAAATACAGAGACATTTTAACTATTCCTGAAATAAGTATTCCTAAGGTTGGTGCAAGAATTATGTCTCTGCAAGAACCAACGAAAAAAATGAGCAAATCCGATCCAAACCAAAAAGCTAATATCACACCTTTAGATGATCCAAAGCAAATGGTGAAAAAAATCAAGAGTGCTGTGACAGATTCTGAAGGGATTGTTAAATTCGATAAAGAAAACAAACCTGGCATATCAAACCTATTATCAATTTACTCTATCTTGGGTGGAAAAACTATTTCTGAAATTGAAGGAATGTACGAAGGGAAAGGCTACGGTGATTTTAAAAGTGACCTAGCCGATGTCGTTGTCAACTTCTTTACACCAATACAAGAAAGATACTATGAATTACTTGATTCACCCGAACTTGACCGTATATTAGATGAAGGTGCAGAAAAAGCAAACTTAGTGGCTAATAAGACATTAAAGAAAATGGAAAACGCTATGGGGTTAGGCCGTAAGAAGAGGTAGAATTTAAAAAAGCCTGAATCCCAACAGATATGTGTAGCTATCTGTTGGGTCAGGCTTTTAATTTACTTTTGGACCGTGTTCCATTTCCCAAAGTTTTTCAAAAAACGGCTGTCCTTTTATTAGATTTTCACAAAATGTTTCATGCCTCTTCGACCATC
The DNA here is from genome assembly GCF_042136325.1 of Neobacillus sp. KR4-4. Lineage (NCBI taxonomy): Bacteria > Bacillati > Bacillota > Bacilli > Caryophanales > Bacillaceae > Neobacillus > Neobacillus sp. KR4-4. The sequence goes on along the minus strand of NZ_JBHHJU010000013.1, from coordinate 109,132 downwards.
CATACTTTGTTTCCTCAAATAACTGTTCCCATGCGGCTTCAAAATTTAAAGCTTGAATCGTTGAATAATTTTCCGGACACCATTCAGTGTACCAATACCTAACTTCTGCCTCATTACTCGATGAGAGTAATTGGTCAAGTGCCATAAATAATAGTTGTTTTAATTGACGCTCTTTTCTTGTTAAACCTCTCATTAATTCCGGCTCAGGTGAGAGAATGTGATAGTCTTTTGATTTTGGCTGCTCATAAAAGTGGTATTTATTAGCCTCATGTTGACTTATCATTTCGTAAACTAACTGCTCTTGTCTTGGAATTAATCGGCTTTTACGGATTGGAATATTATAGCCAATGGTATCAATGGCTAATATACCAATTCCATCTGTAACTACAAAACAATAGTCAAGTTGAACTCTTTCATGATTCTTCCTCAAATACGCTTTCTGAAAGATATCATCTAAGAGCTGTTGAGGTAATTCTGACAAATCATTTTCAATGTAATTAAACATAATCGGTTCAACTTTCATCAATGGTACTTGGTCTAATAACTCCACACCATCATCCTTACGCCATTCATGGAAATGGCATACATTGTAACCGTTTTCTTCCCCTTCAAACCAATTCACCCATACATCATGAAGATACAACATTGTACAACCCCTCACTTCAAGAAACTGTTTGTAAATCAGTATGGGCAGACCTTAGTTAAATTATTCCTTTATATATATTTTGCTCCAATTACATTTATGAACTGCAATCAACAATGAATTTTAAAATGCCAACAAAAAAAATCCACCAGGTAATGGTAGATCTTTAACGTTTAGATTTTGGATTAAAGGCATCCTTTAGACCTTCACCGATAAAGTTAATAGATAAAATGGTTATTGTGATGATTAATGCTGGCGGTACCCAAATCCAAAGTTTGAATTGAAGAACATCAGGCTCATTAGCTGAATTCAACATATTTCCCCAACTCGGAATTTCTTGCGGTACACCAAAGCCAAGAAAACTTAAACCTGTTTCAGCAACAATCATCGTTGCAAAGGTAATCGTTGCTTGAACAATAATAGTAGATAAAATGTTGGGAAGAAGATGTTTCACAATAACTTTTGTTGGTGAACAACCTATAGAAATGGCTGCTGTAATGTATTCATTTTCTTTTTCGGCGAGAATCTTACTGCGGACAATCCGGGCAATCCCCCCCCAACTTAGCAAGCTTATTGTTCCAATTAATACCCACAATCCGTTAACTTTTCCAAAAAGGATAGCATTTAGAACAATGACAAATACAAGGAATGGAAAGTTTAAGATAAAATCGGTAAATCTCATTAATAAGCTATCAACCGCACCGCCGAAATACCCTGAGATTGAGCCGATTAAAGTTCCCAGTATAATAACAAAAAATGTACAACTGATCCCTACTAACAAAGAGATACGTCCGCCATAGAGCAATCTTGTAAAAACATCGCGTCCAGATTTATCTGTTCCCAGCCAATGTTCACTACTTGGCTCTAACGACATTTGCCCAATGTTGATTCTAGTTATATCTGCCGTAGTGATATAGGGTGCGAGGATTGAAACAATCGTAACAAGCAGTAAAAAGAAAAGGCTAATCATTGCCAATTTATTTTTCACAAATTTCTTTCGTGCTATTGCAAAAGGAGATAAACTTTTTTTCGGGGGTGTTACTAACATATTTTTCTCATTTTGCGTTGCTATTTGCATCTTTTCCTCCCCCTTAATCAAGCCTAATTCTCGGATCTACAACACCATATAAGACATCCGCTATTAAATTGCCGATTAATGTTAAGAACGAGAATAACATTGTCAATGTCAATAATACTGGATAATCCCTCGTCCCTACAGACTGTAGGAATAGTTGTCCTAAACCAGGATAAGTAAAAATTGTTTCAGTAATAATGGCACCACTAATAATGGCTACGATATCAAATCCTAAAAATGTTATAAGTGGAATAATTGAGTTTCTTAAAATATGAACATTATAAATCTTTCGTTCCGGTGTACCCTTTGCACGTGCTGTGCGGACATAGTCCTTGCGGCTATTTTCAATAATATCGTTACGTAAAAATTGGGTATAACTAGCTGTACTTAATAATCCTAGTACGACCGCAGGCAGAAAGACATGATGTAAACGGCTTAGCCACCATTCAATGGTTCCCTCGGTCACACTAATATCGACTGAACCATTGGATGGAAACCAGCCTAGCGTAAAGGAAAAGAAGAAGATAGCGAATACCCCAGCAATAAAGGATGGGATGGCCAATCCTATGTAGTTTAATCCTCCAATTAGATTATCAGTCAGGGTATAAGGCTTTCGTCCTGCATAGGAGCCCATTATAAATGCGAGAATATAGGTTATTAATATGGATGAAAAACCTAAAAGTATTGTGTTAGGGAGCCGCTCACCAATAACCTCGGATACCTCTATTTTGAAACGTGTTGACTTTCCAAAATCCCCCTCAACGAATCCACTAATCCAACGGAAATACTGCTGAGGCACCGGGTCATTATACCCCAATTTCTCTCGCATTTCTGCGATATACTCAGGATTCGTATTTCTAGGATCTATTTCTCCACTTAGTGAATCGCCCGGCATTAATTTTGCCAATGTAAATACTACAATGGAGGTAAGGAGTAACATTGGAATCATTCCCAATATTCTTCGAAATGCATATTTCAGCATGTGCATTCTCCTTGTCTATTAAGCTTTGGTTCACACTCTGTGTAAACCCAATACCAGGTTATTCAAATGGGAGAAGTAAGCCTTCTCCCATTTGAAGATTAAGATTGTGTTAGTATTTTTTAGCAGAACCTATTGCTTAATCCACCATTCGTTTGGACGATTCATACCAGATACATCAAATTTAACGTCCTGCACTCGCTTGCTGACTGCCATTGTTTCTTCTAGTTCAGCAATTGGTAATGCTGGTAGATCTTGCATGAATAGCTTTTGCCATTGGACATAAAGATCCTTACGTTTATCGTTATCTGTTCCTACAATATTGATATCAAGTGCTTGATCTAGCAATTTATCACTATCAGCATTTACCCAGCGTGGGTAGTTCCAAACTGCTTTCGATCCCCAAAGTGGAGTCGGATCTGGGTCTGACCCAGTTGACCAGCCACCGAAGAATACTTCCATTGATTTATCAGCTTTATCAAGCATTTCATAATAAAGGTTTACATCTGTCATTGTTAATTTCGTTTTCAAACCAACTGCTTCCCAATATTGAGTCATTGCCTTAGCGCGCGATTCAAATGTAGGGTTATCCGTTGCATAGTGGCTGAAATTAACAACAAATTTCTTCCCATTTGGATCTTCACGGAAGCCATCGCCATCAATATCTTTGTATCCCGCTTCATCTAATAATGCTTTAGCTTTTTCCGGATCATATTTGTATTGCTCTAAATCTTCATTAGGGGCTGCAATCCAATGGTTTGTAGGTATTGGACGGTTGACTGGCTTACCTACACCAAAGAAGAACGCCTTAACCCATTCCTCTCGATTGATTGCATAATACATTGCTTCACGAAGCTTCTTCTCTTGGTATTTAGGTTCGTTCATGATGTTTTTCTCGCCATCCCAGGTACCTAATCTGAAACCAACATAGTAGTAGCTTACGCCTGGATAGGTAACAGCATTTACATTATCGAGTGCTTTGACTTGATCAATAATACTAGGATGGAAAGAAGTCATATCAAGCGTCCCGTTTTTAAGTTCTCCAACAGAAAGTGAAGGATCAATCACTTTGATAACTACTTTTTCGATATGTGGTTTGCCGCCAAAGTAATCATCAAATCGTTCCATTTCTATGGATTCACCTGGAATTACTTTCGTTACTTTAAATGGTCCTAAACCAACTGGCTTGGTCCGAACTTGTGCGGATGCCATCATATCTTTTACTGCAAGTCCTTTAAATTCCGTACGGTTCATCGGGTATGTCCAAAGATTATCCAAGTTGTTTACACGAGCTTTATCAAAAGTAATTTGGATGTGGTAATCATCCACTACTTTGATACCAGCGATTTCTTTCACTTTGCCGTCATGATAATCTTGTGCACCTACAATGTTTCTTACGTTATCAAAACGTGGACCATCATAATCCTTGTCGGCGATAACTTTCAATGCAAATTCCCAGTCTTTCACTGATAACTCATCGCCATTGTGCCACTTTACACCTTGCTTGATTTCGAAATCAAAAACTTTATTGTCTGTTGTTTTCCATGAGGCGATATGAGGCTGTGCTTTTAAATTCTCGTCATAATCAATTAGGTTTTCATCAAAGAAATCAATGACATACTGATCAGATGCATTACCATAAAAAGAATAGTTAAATTTACCCTCTGGTGCGGAATCTAATGCATAAACTAGTGTCCCGCCATCTTGTGGTTTTCCGGCCGTTTCGCCAGTCTTACCATCATCTTCGTTTTTGCTTGTCCCTGTTTTTTCTCCGCCGCTGCAGGCCGCTAAAAATGCGGATAGAACCAGCATCAATGCGGCTAGCATAAGCATACTTCTCTTCTTCATTTGTTTACCCCCCTATAGTTTTTATTTTTCCTTTCGTTACTGTCTAGTGAAAGCGTACATGTGCATTCGCTTTTCTAGTAAAGGTGGCAAGCAACTCGATGAGAGGGCTTCACCTCCTTTAATACCGGCAAAATTTTAGAACATTGCTCCATTGCCATGGGGCAGCGGGGATGAAATCGGCATCCTGTTGGAGGATTAATTGGGCTCGGCACATCACCTTTTAAGATAATCCGCTCTTTTTTCACCCTGGGATCAGGAGATGGAATTGCTGAAATTAATGCTTGTGTATATGGGTGGAGAGGTACAGCATATAAATCTTCTTTATCCGCAACCTCGACCATATTACCTAGATACATAACACCAATTCGATCACTCATGTGTTTAACAACACTTAAATCATGTGCTATAAAAAGAAAGGTAAGATTAAATTCTTCCTGCAAGTCTTTTAACAAATTTAAAACCTGAGATTGGACTGAGACGTCGAGTGCTGAAACAGGTTCGTCGGCAATAATTAATTTCGGCTTTAATGCTAATGCTCTAGCAATTCCGATTCTTTGACGCTGGCCCCCAGAAAATTCATGTGCATACTTGTAATAGGCATCTGGCGGTAATCCTACTTTATTTAACAAATCCATGACTTCCTGTTTTAATACATCCTTACTTTTTTTAGAAAAGTTATAAATAGGCTCAGCGATAATGTCCCCAACCATTTGCATCGGATTCAAAGAAGCATAAGGGTCCTGAAACACCATTTGCATATCCTTTCGAATCTCGCGAAGTGGTTTGCCTGATACTTTGGTAATGTCTTTACCATTAAAAAGAATTTGACCCTCTGTTGGTTTTAATAGTCGAAGGATTGTTCTGCCTGCAGTTGATTTACCGCATCCAGATTCACCAACTAGCCCAAGCGTTTCCCCTTTTTTAATCTCAAAAGAGATATTATCCACTGCTTTTACATTTCCAATCGTGCGTTTTAAAAATCCGCCTTTAACAGGATAATAGGTTTTAAGATTCTTAATCTCTAATAGATTCTCTGACTTCATGGGAGAATGGTCATCCTGTTTATGTACTGTAACAGTCTTCATGAACTCACCCCTTCAATTGGTTTACTTGTTTCATAGAGTAAACATGCAACTTCGTGGCCATGTTCTACCTCTTCAAGTAAAGGGGTATTTGTCGTGCATTCAGGCATTGCTTTTGGACATCGATTTGCAAAACGGCAGCCCACTTTTGGCATATTAATAAGCGAGGGTACGATACCCTTTATCGAACTTAACCGTTCATCTTGTCCATCCATTTTTGGGATAGCCCCCAATAGTAGACTAGTATATGGATGTTTGGGATTATGGAAAAGCGTATCAACATCCGTACGTTCAACAATCCTTCCGGCATACATCACCATAACTTCATCACACATTTCAGCAATCACGCCTAAGTCATGGGTTATTAAAATGATAGACATGTCATTTACTGCCTGAATTTCCTGAAGAAGTTCTAATATCTGAGCTTGAACAGTAACATCCAGTGCAGTCGTTGGTTCATCAGCAATTAATAATTTAGGCTGACAAGCTATGGCAATTGCGATCATCACTCTTTGTCTCATCCCGCCGGATAGTTGATGTGGATACTCATCAACCAGTTTTTCAGGTCGTGAGATTCCGACACTTTTTAATAAGGCAATTGATTTTAGCCTGGCTTCTTGCTTCGAAATTTTTAAGTGATTAAAAAGGACTTCCTGTAATTGATAACCTATTGTAAAAACTGGATTTAATGAAGTCATTGGCTCTTGGAAAATCATCGAGACGTCTTTCCCTCGAATTTTATTGATTTGAGATTCGGTCATTTTCTCAAGATTTAATCCATCAAAAATAACCTCACCTGTTTTTATTTTTCCGCTCCCCTTAGGCAAAAGCTTCATTATTGAGAGACTCATAACGGATTTGCCACAACCGGACTCTCCAACAATTCCAACAACTTGACCTGGCTTAACATTAAATGAAACATTATCTACTGCATTATAATCAGTTCCGTCAATATCAAATGCCGTCTCTAAGTTTTTCACCTCGAGCAATGGTGCCTCTTTTTGCAACGATCTTTTTGTGCTCATAGTACACCTACTAACTTTTTAAATTATTCTGTTTATTCAAACTATTTACTTGAAATTTTATTACGGAATTGTTACAATTGCAAGATTTATTTGAATTTTATATAATATATGTCAGTCTATTTTTATAAGTCTAGTTTTATTGGCTTTTTAGGATGTCATTCTTATAGTGTTCTAGGTACTTTAATGCGGGGATGGAAAAAGATAGTTTCGTAGAATAATGATTGGTTTTGTAAAAGTGTTCAACAATATCATATCCAAAAGAGTAACCGAGAAGTCTTGGCAGTCTTCCCCCTCCGTATAGTATTTCATCATGTCCTCTTTCATTTTTCTTCGTACTTAGTTGTTTTTTAATATATTTATCCCAAAATTTTAGTAACTCTTTTTTATTATACATACGGCACCATGTGGCTAAATATTCCGAACCACAATTTTTTAAAACGGCATATTCTGCAAGTCCTTCTATAATTATCGAATCAAGCAAGGTATAGTCTTCCATTCTTTTATTCAACTTACTTAGCCTGCAGACGTGATGATATTCATGGACCATTAGTGCCTCTATTTCTTTAGGATTCTCAAAATGCGAGAGAAAAAGAAACATTTTATCAGGAAACGAGACACCAGCTTTACTTTTAACTTCCTTAAGAAAGAAACCGCCTGCTTGTGCTACGGGAAAAAGAAATACTGGTATGTCAGGACCATTCCATTTCTCTTTATAGTGATTAAAGAGTTGTTCCACTTGAGCCCATGCCTTTTGTTCTTTCATTCGGTCAATAATAATCCGAGCAGATCTAGAGGGTCGGTACATACCAAAATTCAATAATTGATTGTATATTTCCTTTGGCGTTTGCTTTACAAAGAATGGCTCTAGTTTTTCACACAGCTTTAAAGGTCTCTCAAACTCCTCTTCTATCCAATAATCTGTTCGAATAATTCCCATTTTTACACCCCATTTACCTAGCCTCTTCTGAACAGTTTATGAAGGTAATCGAAAGAGGTTCATAGATAAAATGGTAAAAAAACGACCAGATATATTTGTCTGGTCGTTCGTAGGTGTTTATTCGTATTTTTTAAATACAATCGTAGCGTTGTGTCCGCCAAAACCTAATGAATTACTCATTGCTGCTTTAATTTCCTTTTGACGTGCTTTATTTGGTACATAATCTAAATCACATTCTGGATCTGGTGTTTCATAGTTAATGGTAGGTGGAAGCATACTGTCTCTTATCGCTAATACCGAAAAAATTGCTTCTACACCGCCAGCCGCACCCAGAAGATGCCCTGTCATAGATTTTGTTGAACTAATCGCTAATTTATAAGCATGCTCACCGAAAACCTCTTTAACAGCAAGAGTTTCAAACTTGTCATTATATTCTGTACTAGTCCCATGGGCGTTAACATAGTCAATTTCATCAGGATTTAATCCGCTATCATTAATGGCCATTTTCATAGCACGGGCGCCGCCTTCACCACCTGGTGCCGGTGCCGTAATATGGTAGGCATCCCCAGTTGCACCATAGCCAACAATTTCAGCATAGATCTTGGCACCACGCGCTAAGGCATGTTCAAGTTCTTCTAAGACAATAATTCCTGCACCTTCGCCAATGACAAATCCATCACGATTTTTATCGAATGGTCTACTAGCTGTTTTTGGGTCTGGATTGGTGGACAAAGCAGTATTTGCACAGAAGCCTGCGACCGACATTTTTGTAATCGGTGCTTCCGCTCCGCCTGTAACCATAGCATCTGCATCACCGCGTTGAATGACTTTAAAGGCGTCACCAATCGAATTTGTTCCAGTTGCACAGGCGGTTACTGTACATGAATTGAAGCCTCTCGCACCTAATGTAATGGAAACTTGTCCTGTTGCCATATCTGGAATTAACATTGGAACAAAAAATGGACTAACACGCTTGTATCCTCTGTTTTGAAATATTTCAAATTGCTGTTCAAAGGTTTCCATTCCGCCAATTCCAGAACCAATCCATACTCCTACACGATGGGAGTTTTCTTCGTTAATTGTTAAATTAGCATCTTTCACTGCCATTAATGCCGACGCAACCGCAAATTGTGTAAAACGATCCATTTTACGTGCATCTTTTCTATCCATAAATTCCTCAGGATTAAAATCAGTGGATTCAGCAGCAACTTTTGCCGGATATTCATCAGCATTAACTCTTGTCAGCGGCCCAACCCCAGATTGACCTTCTAAAATATTTTTCCAAGTAGTTTCGGCATCATTTCCAAGCGGCGTTACTGCACCTATGCCTGTTACTACAACCCTGCGCTTTTCCATATTATCTATCTCCTTCATTTCTTATCTTTTTGTTCATACTGTTCTTTATCTTCCCCATTTGATTGCAATGGCACCCCAAGTTAGGCCTCCACCGAAACCTACCATGACAATAATGTCATCATCCTTAATTCTTCCCTCTTCCAAATCTTCTACAATAGAAATGGGAATCGACGCTGCAGAAGTGTTACCGTATTTATTAATGGTTTTTGACATTTTTTCAACTGGTAATTCCAATCTTTGTCTAGACGCTTCCATAATTCGAATATTTGCCTGATGAGGAATGAGGAAATCGACATCATCTTTTGATAAACCTGCTTTTTCGAGAACATTAATACAGCTTTCCCCCATTTGCCTAACAGCAAATTTGAAAACTTCTCTACCGTTCATAATAATATATTCATCTTGGTATAGATGCTTAGATCCTGTCCCATCAGCTCCAAGTTCGAAGGATAGAATTCCACGGTCTTCTGAAACAGGTCCGATAATTGTCGCTCCAGCACCATCCCCAAATAATACGGCCGTATTGCGGTCAGACCAATCTGTAATTTTCGAAAGTTTTTCCACTCCAACGACAAGTACATATTTATAAACTTCAGTTTCAACGAATTGTTTACCCGTCACAATACCGTACATAAAACCAGCACAAGCTGCACTTACATCCATTGCTGCAGCCTTCTTTGCTCCCAATCTTTCTTGAATTCTGCATGCAACCGAAGGGAACGGAGTGTCTGGAGTTACCGTAGCTACCAATATTAAATCAATCTCTTCGGCAGTGATCCCCGCATCTTGAATCGCCTTTTGGGCAGCTTCAAATGCCATGTCTGAAGTGTTAACATCGTCGGCTGCGATTCTCCTCTCTTCAATTCCTGTCATTGTACGAATCCATTCATCAGATGTATCCATAATTTTTTCTAAATCCTTATTGGTGACAATTTTCTCTGGTAAATACCTACCGATACCTACAATCCCTGCTCTCATACGGTCCATCTCCTTTATTTATGACAACATTATATATCCTATTGTTTAATATCAATTATTATGACTTGGTCCTAATTTTATCAAATAAAGTCCATTTTAAGCAACTGTTTAAGGCAAATATTGAAAAAGAAATAAGCTCCCGTGTCCGAGAGCTTATTTCTTTTTACATTTCTTTACGCCCCTCAGCTAAACCAAGTTCGTATGCCTCTTGCATAACCTTTGAAAAAAGATTCATAAACGGCTGAATTAAATCCATTGATAATTCAACACCAGCCTTGTCCAATTCTTCCTTAGCCTCTGGTAAGTACTTCATCGCGATCTGCATAAATTCTAAAGATTTATCCTGACTAATCATATTATCTCCTTCTAAATGTCATTAGCGAAATGAATCCTATCATTCATCATCCCTATTTCCAACATATTCTATACAAAAATCAGGACACTTTACAACTGATTTGCATACAATCGCTGGACATGATCCTTTTGTTCCTGAATGGACTTTTTTAATGAAGTTCCTTTTTTAACGGAAACTTTTACGATGTCAGAATTCAAATCCAATGATTCATAAACATTTTTAACCCGATGATTTTCAGCGATATTTAGATAATCAGCACATCTCAACCATTGATTCTTCTGGCCGCTTTCAAGCACAAAACTACCTGGCTCTCCTGTTTCAATAATATCTACAATAGACTCTAGCGCATCATTAATAAAAAGGACATCATTGGACCATTCCCTTTCATCAGACGTAATCTCTATTTCTTGATATTTTGAACTTAATACTTTTTGAAATAAAAAAGTATTCGTTTGCCATGGGCCATAAACTGCGGGTAAGTAAATAGACTGCGTATTATTTCCTACTCCCTTTATTAAATCTAGGAATCCCTCTATTTCCTTACCCCTAAATGTACTCGTCAGCATTTGGACAGGGAGAATAAGAACATTATTAACTTCATTCCTATTACCCTTCAGATATTGAACCATCTGCTTAGTTATATTTCCATCCTCTAAAATTTGTTCTTTTTTGCTCATAAAAAGATCATATATTGAAATGATTAGACTGGTATTGGGTGTGGATTTTTCTTGGTCAATCCCCCACTCCGATAATGATTGTTCTATTAAGTTTGCATTTCGGCCTACTTCAAGCCTTTTTTCTTCTAGAAATTCTATTTGACCTGTCTCTGCTAGATGAATACCCGTTACCTCTAGCCCTTTATTTAACAAACTCTTGCAAATATGAAAATTCACAAAGTCAAACAAACCAAAAAGAATTGCCTTGTCCATATATTTTTCCTCCCCACACTAACCTTAATGAATCCTATGCGCATCGTTAAGGAATTATTTCTTGTGGGGAGGATGAAGTTTATAAGACCGATTCATGTCGGTTAAAGAACTTTATCATAATTATCGCTAATTGTTGTTTTTTCTCTGGAAGAATAAATGTTGGATTTATCTCGGACCCACTAATTAGTTGTTGATACAATTTAGACTGGTTATAAGATTTTGCCCCAGCCAAGACATGGATTATTTTAACTGGACAGTCAAATAGTTGTTTAATGGTTTCTTCCCTGCTAAGAATTGTGTTTTCAAGTACGTTCTGCTCCATTTGATGCGCTAATGATAATTCCCTCAGCAGCTTCTTATAAAAAAATTTATGTTCCTTTTCTTGTTCAAGATGATGTTTTAAGGATAAAATCGGATTAAGTAAAATAATCGACCTAATCCTGTGCTTCATCTTTTCCATTAGTTTCAAAGCAACCAATGCTCCCATACCTTCTGCCAAAACATGAATTTTGTTATTTAGGATCTCGCTTCGGATTACATGCTGATATAACCTCTCTGCGAGTTCAACAGCATTATCGCTCCCCCAGTTTCGCCCATAAAGATTCGAGGAAAAAATGGTGTACCCTTTTTCTTTTAGCTGGTTAATAATTGCCAACTTACCTTCGTTTTGTGTCCAAAAGCATTTACAGTCATCGACAAAATGCCTTTCATCTCCAAGTATTAAGATCCCAAATCCTGTGGGCTTCTCAGGGTAATGAATAATATTCCATTGGGTATCCATCTGAAAATTACGATTTTCCATCGTTAAATCTCCTTTTCCATATTTCCTCACAGTATTGTATGCCGGCATATTAAAGTTGAAAGGGGTTTTGCCTATTTATACGCGGCACAGATGGAATTCAAGCAGAAAAAAAAAGAAGAAGAGCACGGTAAGCCGGAAAGGACAACTTACCACGAAAGGAAGTTTAGCTTTATCATTTCTGAATCATATGATAATATAATTAAAGATGTAAAATAGGTTGTTAGAGGTGAAGAAATAATGCGATTTTTTTGGACCCTTTTCTGGTCATTTCTATTAGTGCAAATGCTTACATATGTAGTGAGCTCAATGACTGCTGGTGCAAAATATGATTTCGTTACTGGTACTGTTGCTGCAGTTGGTGTAACTATTCTAATTTACGTAGTAACTGCATTGATTCCAAATGAGCCAGTTTCCAAACATTAAAAAAAGTCATCCAAGCGGATGACTTTTTTTAATGGATCACGATTTAACAGCTAATGAAATTTCTCCATTGTTAATACCTATCTCCACTTTGGATTGATCAAGTAACTTTCCAGCAATTATTTCACGAGCAAGTTTTGTCTCGATATTTCTTTGGATAAAACGTTTTAACGGTCTAGCACCATATATTGGATCAAATCCATTTACAGCAATAAATTCTTTAGCTTCCTCATTGATGAGAATATCTATTTGTTGATGTTTTAAACGATATTGCAATTCTCTCATCATTTTTGCAACAATATTCTTTATTTCATCTAGTGATAGTGGCTTAAAGAGAATTGTTTCGTCTATGCGATTTAAAAACTCTGGGCGGAAATGCCCCCTCAATTGACTCATCACTTTTTCTCGCACCACATCAGAGATTTCACTTTCATTTTCACTTCGTTCTAGCAAAAATTGTGAGCCAATATTTGATGTCATAATTATCACTGTATTTTTAAAGTCAACAACACGCCCTTGCGAGTCTGTAATTCTTCCGTCATCTAGCGCTTGAAGGAGAATATTAAAGACCTCAGGATGGGCTTTTTCAATTTCATCCATTAAGATAACCGAGTATGGTCTTCTCCTCACTGCTTCCGTTAACTGTCCACCTTCTTCGTAGCCAACATATCCAGGGGGTGCACCAATCAAGCGGGAAACGGCATGCTTCTCCATATACTCAGACATATCAATCCGGACTATATGTTCTTCACTGTCGAATAAAGACTCCGCAAGGGCTTTTGCTAACTCCGTTTTTCCAACCCCAGTTGGACCTAAAAATAAAAATGATCCGATTGGCCGGTTAGGGTCTTTAATTCCAGCACGAGCCCTTAGGACCGCATCTGCCACTAAATTTACAGCTTCATTCTGACCAATCACTCTTTCATGAAGGATCGATTCTAATCGGAGCAGCTTCTCTCTTTCGCCTTCGACTAGTTTAGAAAGCGGAATTCCCGTCCATCTAGATACGATGTTCGATATTTCCTCACCTGTTACTTCTTCACGAAGTAATTTTTCATCCTTAACTGAGGCGGTTTCGAGTTCCTTCAGTTCTTTTTCTGCTAATGGAATTTGACCATGCCGAAGTTCTGCCGCACGATTTAAATCATATTTATCCTCTGCTTGTTGAAGTTCCCTGCGAAGTTTCTCTAAATTCTCCCTTTTCTCCTGCAATTTCTGAATACTTTGTTTCTCATGGAGCCATTTTGCCTTCATTTCATTAGCTGTCTCTTTTAGGTCAGCAAGTTCCTTTAGAAGTACTTCCAGCCGTAACTTGCTTCCTTCATCCACCTCTTTACTTAAAGCTGCTTCTTCAATTTCTAATTGCATAACTCTTCGTGTTACTTCATCCAATTCTGTTGGCATGGAATCTATTTCAGTCCGGATTAAAGCACATGCTTCGTCAACAAGATCAATGGCTTTATCGGGCAAGAACCGATCCGTAATATAACGATCTGATAATGTTGCCGCTGCCACCAAAGCATGATCATGGATTTTTACACCATGGTGTACTTCATACCGCTCTTTTAAGCCTCTTAGTATTGAAATGGTATCTTCTACGTTTGGTTCTTGGACGAGTACCTGCTGAAATCTTCGTTCAAGTGCAGGATCTTTTTCAATATATTTTCGGTGTTCATCAAGTGTTGTTGCTCCTATGCAATGAAGTTCACCACGTGCAAGCATCGGTTTTAACATATTTCCAGCATCCATTGCACCTTCCGTTTTCCCTGCGCCAACAATCGTATGAATTTCATCGATAAATAATAAGATCCTGCCTTCACTCTTTTTAACCTCATTTAATACCGCCTTTAATCGTTCTTCAAACTCACCCCTAAATTTAGCACCAGCAATTAACGCACTCATATCTAATGAAAAAATGGTTTTATCCTTTAAACCCTCTGGAACATCTTTTCGAACAATCCTTTGTGCCAGCCCTTCTACAATGGCTGTTTTTCCTACACCAGGTTCACCGATTAACACCGGATTATTCTTTGTTTTTCTTGATAAAATCCTAATGACATTTCGGATTTCAGAATCACGTCCAATAACAGGATCCATTTTTCCTTCTCTAACCTCTGCAACAAGATCCCGTCCATATTTTTTTAAGGCATCGTATCCTGCTTCGGGATTTTGTGATGTCACTCTTTGATTCCCCCTTATATCTTTTATCGCTTGTAAAACATGCTCTGGCTGCTTTCCTAAAGCTCGTAATATCTTTCGCATTTCTGTGTCATCTGTATAAGCCGCAGCTAACAGAATATGCTCGACAGATAAATACTCATCTGAAAATTTTTGCATATATTCTTCAGCTTTTACAAGTAACTTTTGCAGCCTTGCTGTAATATACAGTTTTCCTTGTTCAACACCACTGCCTGTAACCACTGGTTTTTTTGACAGAGATTCCATAAAGTTCTTTTTGGTTCTTTCAGAAGACACTCCCGCTCTCTCTAATATGCTAGAAATGAGGCTATCTTCATGCTCCATTAACGAGATAAATAAATGAGGTTCATCAACCTCTTGATGATTTTTCTTTACCGCTACCGATTGGGCATCCATCATTCCTTTCTGTAACCGTTCTGTCATTCGATTCATATCCATTTTTCAACACCCTCTTTGACCAATTTTGACCTTTATTTTTATTATAAAACAATCCCGTCTAAAAAGGAAATTTTCACGTTTTAGATAATACAGTCTTTAGTCGAGAGTTACACAAAAGAAAAAGCCACCCAATGGATGACCTTTTCTGTATTAAATTATGGTTTTCTCTGATATGTCCAAACTCGTTCATCATTGGAAGTCTCTGGGAATGCATCCCCTGCTTTTAACTTGATCTTTTTCGGATTATTGACATTGCTTCCCGTATCTCCCACTTCAATATAAACACCATTATTAGGTGCTTTACTTCCAGATTTAAACTGGCGATTTTGACCCATTCTTTTTCCCTCCTTTTCTTCACATTGTTATTATTTCCGTTTCAGGCTCTGTCATTATTGGCATTTCTTACAAATTCCTATACTAATCGACATTATTTCCTAAGAAATAAACAAAGTCGGCACGAAGTTATGACGATTGTATGAACTTATTGCTCATTTATTGCTAATTATTCTTTGTTAACAATATAATTATAGTATTATCTTGTAAATATAACCTTGACTGTCAATTTTTTAGACAAATTTTCGTACCTTTAAAGGTGGTTATGAGTATGCAGTCAGTAAGAGAAATACCGGTAACACTGTCCCATCTTTTTGATACAGTTCACCATATAAAGAAAGTTGAAAAAGGGAATTTTTTATTTCAGGAAGGATCTACTGCTGATGAATTGTACATAGTACAAAGTGGAATTCTTCAAATCAGCAAAATCATTCCTGACGGAAGGGAGCTCACTCTGAGAATGTGCTCGAGTGGTGATTTTGTCGGTGAATTAAATTTATTCTCTCCTTCTTCCAGATATTTATTAAGTGCTCGTGTCGTTGAGAGTGGAGAGGTAGCCGTTATTATGAAAGACACACTTGAAGAAAGACTATCACAAAACCAATCACTTTCATTCGAGTTCATCAAGTGGATGAGCCAACAATACCGAAAGACCCAAACAAAGTTCCGTGATTTGGTACTTCACGGTAAAAAAGGGGCTTTGTACTCCACACTTATTCGAATTACCAATAGTTATGGTATCAAGACCAATAAAGGAATACTTATCGAGCTGCCGCTTACCAATCAAGAGTTGGCCAATTTTTGCGGTACTTCACGGGAAGTTGTCAATCGCTTGTTAAGCGATTTACGAAAGAACGGAATTGTATCCATTGATAAGGGCATGATTACCATTCATGATTTAGACTATTTAAAAAGGGAAATCGATTGTGAGGACTGTCCAATAGAAATCTGTAAAGTGGATTAGGAATTCTTTAAGCAAAAAAATCGGTCATTTGACCGATTTTCAGGTTATCGAAACTTTCGATAGCCTTTTTATTTTAATATTTAGGCTTTGCGACAAGTCTGTTGATTTGCGCTCCAGATGCTTCGCTTTCCGCGGGCGTGTCGGCGAGCCTCCTCGTCGCTGCGCTCCTGCGGGGTCTCCCCTGACCCGTACTCCCGCAGGAGTCTTCGCACCTTCCGCTCCAATCAACAGTTGTAGTAATAAAGATCTGCAACTCAATAAATAATAATTCAATTTTTAAGCCAAAAGAATATAACCAAATTGAATATGAATATGTCTTTAATGATGAATGAACAGGTTCTCCTTACTGTAGCCTTCAAAAGTATAATAAAGATTGCAAAATTTGGCTAGGGTAGCAAAAGTGTGTGGCAATGCTTGGGTTGACTTGACACCCTGTTGATTGGAGCGGAGGACACTCGACTCCTGCGGGATATAGAGGTCACTGGAGACCCCGCAGGCGCCAATGCGCCGAGGAGGCTCCAGGACCTCCCCGCGGAAAGCGAGTGCCCGGAGCGGAAATCAACAGGCCCAATAGCAGGGACAAAATCAAAAAATTGTTTCAGATAAAGAAAAAAATAGCCGAGAAAAGTTCCCTTTCTCGACAATCTGAATTGGTCATTTGACCGAATTTTTTATGTTAATATGCTTAGTTGGATGGCTGATATCGTAAAGAATACTGCTGAATTAATAATTTCGTAAATGCCAATTTGTTTTGGGGATAAGGACCTGCCGTAAAAACCAATTGCTCTTAGTAAACTAGGGATAAATGCTAAAGCAACAATCCAGACACCAAAACCGAAGCAAGAAATGACTAACACAATATGGTAAAACCATGAAATCCATTTAAATTGAGTGTTCTTCTTTTCCCTAATCATTGTTTTTACATAAAAGGTACAACCAACAAAAAATAGGACCGATGTTAAAAAGGTGAAAACAAGTGTCTCGAAATTTATTTCTCCATTTGTTAAATAACTGCTTGCTAATCCGGCAATTGAAAAGGCAAAAACCGCACTGAGATCATTCATAAACGCCCGGTCTTGATTCTTTGAAGTATAAATAGCATTAATTATAAAAAATGGCAGCATCAGAAGGCCAAAATATATTATTGTCGGTCTTTCCAACAAAGGAAAAAGTAAAAAAAGCAGCGAGGGAATCATGTATAAAAGAGTCCATTTAGTATAAAAAGTGAGTTTTTTCCTTTTACATAAAAGGAGCATCGGATAGGTTGCCAAGTACAATAAGAGCCAGCCGATGAAAAACGGGATATGTTGCCAAATAAATCCTCCATTAATAACACCAAGCCAAAAAGGGATGATTAGCATTGCCCATGCACCATGTTGTTTCGGTAAAAATAACTTCATTATTTTCACTCCTTTATCCTAACTAGCCTAAATATAAGCTAGCTAAGCAAAAAAATATGTGAAACACATCACATATTTCCCCAAAAAAAGAAGGCTATCGCCTTCTCTTTGTGACATTTTCTTAACTATTTTGATCTATTTTTTGTACAAGTTCTTGAAGTAATTTAAAAGTCCAAGTTATCGCCCTTTTATCATCAATATGAAAACAAGGAATATTGGTTTTCAACTTGATTACCTTTTCCATTTTCTCTTTCCAGTATACAATAGCAGCAATATTGGAAACGCTTTTTAATAAAGAAAAGTCATTTTCATCTCTTAATAACAGCAACTTTGGAAAAGCCTCTAGTTTGTAGCCTTCGATTAAAATCACATCTGGCTGAAAAAACTTCATCAATTCTATCTGGTCTTCAAGTGAATAATAATGGTTCTCGGCTTGGAGGAGCAAACTTCCATCTCCTTCGACGATTGATGCAATTGCTCCTGCCTTTATATGTTTTTCTGTATCTTTCAGAGGTAGATAGTCTGGTCTGCCACCATGTCCGTGGTGCTTTATGGTAACTGTTTTTACCCCATTTTCTGTTAAAAGATTAATCAACTTTGTAGTGATTGTTGTCTTTCCACTATTTTGATACCCGACCACTTGAAAGATGACAGGAGTTACCAAGGCCATTCACTGCCAACTTGATCTTCAAGCAGCAGGACATCTACTTCACTGCCAGCAGCATAGCCTCTGGTTCCGCCCGGAAGAATCATCAAGGAATTAGCTCCAGAAAGGCTCATAATGATGTTAGACTTGTCCAGCCCACTCGGTGTGGCCTTAAGTCTTCCCGCATCGATAAATGTTGAACTTCGAACAAACCTAGTGAATGGATTTGCTTTAGGAAAATCCACCTCTAAAAGAGCTTTTTCAATTCGAAGATGCGGTTTTTCTGAAAATAGCATTCTTCGGATGATGGGACGGGCAAACAATTCGAACCCTACATAACATGCTGATGGATTTCCCGAAAGCCCAAATAGAAGTTTGCGATTATACTGTGCCACCGTCGTCACACTTCCAGGCCGCATGGCAACTTTATTAAAGAAAACCTCCGCACCAAGCTTTTCATAAATAGCAGGCAGATAATCAAAATCACCCACTGAAACCCCGCCGGTTGTAATTAACAAGTCAACATCGTTTAATGCATTTTTCACTGCTTCAAAGCAAGTTTCAAACTCATCCGGAAGTTTGCCTAAATAGCGGACAATCCCTCCTGCTCTTTCTATTTGCGCTGCAATCATATGGGAATTACTGTTTCGAATTTTCCCAGGAACTAGGGGCTCGTTCACCTCTAATAATTCCGTGCCTGTGGCAAATAAACCTACAAGAGGTTTTTTTGCTACGGCTACACGGTCATATCCAAATGTTGCAAGCATGGCTTGTATCCCTGGATTGATCAACGTCCCTTTTCTTACCAAAATTTCTCCTCGCCTAGCATCCTCTCCACTGAATGAAACATTATCGCCTTTTTTAAAGCTGCGTTTAATTGACATATAGGGAATTCCATTCTTTTCGTACCCCTGTGTAAGTTCGAACATAACCACTGCATCTGTACCCTCAGGCATCATCGCTCCAGTCATAATTCTTACAGCTTGGAATGCACCAATTACTTTTTTTGAAACCATGCCAGCACCAATATGATCGACAACTTCAAACTCAACACTATTCGTTTGTGAGGCATCACTGGTATCGATAGACCTGACAGCAAATCCATCGTAGGGAGCCCGATCAAAATGAGGAACATCACTTGTCGCTATTAAATCCTCAGATAAAAAGCGGCCATAGCTTTCATTTATTGAAATCTGTTCGGTTACACCCGGTAATTGGTATTCCATAATTTTTTGGACAGCTTCCCCAACGGGTATTGGTTTTCTTCTTTCAAACAAAATCATCAACTCCTGCCTTAACCATATTTATTTTTGATATGTATCATTAATCATTGAATAATCTTCATTATAAGCTTATTAGAAACTTAGAAACATATCAAATGTCACAATTCAAATGAATTCAGACATAAAAATGTAAATCATATCGAATGTGTGATTTAGGTCACCTAATTTTTTGCTTTTTTACATTATGATTAACGTAGATTTACTCAACAGGATTTTTTTAAGGAGGAATATACGATGAGTTTCACTATTACTGCAAATTCATTAGTTAAAGATATTGTAAATGAATTACCAAAAACAAGTGACGTGTTTAAAAAGAACAGGATTGATTTTTGCTGTGGAGGGAACATTCCACTAGCAACTGCTGTTTCTCAAAATAATCTTAATCTCGATACTTTATTAGAGGAATTAAAAGAAGTATTTGAAACCTATGAAAATGCCGAAAAAGACGTTGAAGTTTGGACTAACTCTGATTCAACTACAATTATTAATCATGTCATCTCCAATTACCATCGTGTATCAGAAGAGGAATTAACGATGCTTAGTCCGTATGTAACAAAAGTATCACGTGTACACGGTGATAACCACCCCGAATTATTACAGGTGAATGAACTCTTTTATGAATTTAAAAAAGAATTGATGGAACATATGGCAAAAGAGGAAGCTGTTGTATTTCCTTTAATTAAGCAGCTGGCCGATGGAACGGTTGAGAACCGAGAAGAAGCTATTCAAATGATTGTTGAATTAGAAAAAGAACATGACCATGCCGGAGAAATTTTAAGGAAAATTCGTGCTGTTACATCTGACTTTACTCTTCCTTTGGATGCTTGTGGTACGTATCGTCTTGTTTATGCCCGTTTAGAAGCATTAGAAGGATTAACTTTTATGCATGTGCATCTTGAAAACAACATTCTATTTCCTAGATATATTTAATGATAAAAACAGCCTGTATCCCAGGCTGTTTTTCATTTGAAAAAACTCTCTTCTGATGAAGAGAGTTTAACCGCCAATATAAGACATTTCTATTTTTTTACGATTTTTGTACGTTTCGGCAGTTCTTTCGTCTGAATATCGATCATCTCGACCATTCCAAATCGCAGTTACTCGTTCCCGGATTTCTGCATCAGTGGCACCATTTCTCATAAAGTTACGAATATCATGCCCATTCCCATTAAACAAACATGTAAAAATCTGACCATTCGCTGATAAACGAGACCGTGTACAACTTGTGCAAAAAGATTCAGACACAGAAGTAATGAATCCCACATTCACATCTTTATCTTTATAACGATATAGTTTCGCCACTTCCCCATAATAGGCAGGGTCTACTGGCTCGAGCTCAAATCGTTCTTTTAATAGATAATAAATCTGTTTCTTAGTAATGACATCATCCATTTTCCAGCCATTTGTAGAGCCAACATCCATATATTCGATATAACGCAACTCCAGTCCATTCTCTTTGCAATATTCTGCCATAGGAATGATTTCAGTATCATTCAAGCCTTTCTTTACAACCATATTAATTTTGACCCCAAGCCCAGCTTGTTTGGCAGCTTCAATGCCCTCCAATACAGGTCCAGTGGCTACCCCGCGCCCGTTAATTTCCCCAAACAATTCATCATTTAAAGTATCAAGGCTGACATTAACGCGTTTAAGACCGGCATTCTTTAACTCTTTTGCCAATTTTGGCAAGAGTACACCGTTTGTCGTTAATCCGATATCATGTAAATCCTCAATTGCGGATAATTTCTTAACAAGAATAGGTAAATCTTTCCGAAGAAGAGGCTCCCCTCCTGTTAAACGAATTTTTTCCACTCCCAAACTTACAAATATTTTCGCAAGGCGTTCAATCTCTTCATATGACAGCAAAGCGCTTTTTGGAAGAAATTCAAAATCAGGCCCGAATTGGTCTGCTGGCATACAGTACTGGCAGCGGAAATTGCATCGATCGATTACAGAAATCCTTAAGTCATGCAAGGGTCTATTTAATTTATCTTTAATAATGGTTTTTTCCATTAATCTCAACTCCATTATTTTTAAGGAACCTGTTTTTAGTGTATCAGTCATTCGTAGAAAAGACTGTTACATTATTCACTATGACAATACTTATAATTGTATAAGTCTTATCTTAGCAGAAGTTTGCCTATCTAGAAATACTTTAGGTCCTTATAAGTTTTCACTATATTGTCATTGTTTACTTCTATTTTATGCCTTCTAATAGGATAAAATATTATTAACAAACAAATCATGAAGATTTCAAAATAGATGGTTATTAAAATGATGCGTAGAGGTGAAACCGATGACAATACCAATGAAACCAACTCATTCCATTGAAATAAAAGAATTACTTAGATTTGCAGATCGGAAATTTAAAAGTGAAAGAGGAAGCTTTTTATTTCAAGAAGGAATGGTTGCTGAAGAACTTTATATTATCATTTCTGGAAAAGTTCAAATTAGTAAAATCACATCAGATGGTCGTGAACTTTCGTTAAGAATTTGTGGAGAAAATGATATTTGCGGAGAATTAACCCTATTTACGGATAATCCTAGGTATTTATTGAGTGCAATGGTTCTTGAAGAAGGAGAAGTTGCTGCAATAAAAAAAGATGTCATTGAAAGCGAAATTTTTCAAAATAGTAAACTTGCCTTTGAATTCATGAAATGGATGAGTGATCATTTCCGTAAAACGCAAACAAAGTTTCGCGATCTTGTCCTAAATGGGAAACGAGGGGCACTATTTTCAACTCTTATCCGAATGACAAATAGTTATGGTATTCAAAAAGATAACGGAATTCTAATTGATCTTCCGCTTACAAACCAAGAACTGGCTAATTTCTGCGGTACATCCCGTGAAAGTACAAACCGGATTCTAAGTGAACTAAAAAAGGATAAAATCATTTCTGTTAAAAAAGGAAAAATATCCATTTTGGATTTACAATACTTAAAAAATGAAATCGATTGTGAAAATTGTTCGGCAGTCTATTGCAATATTGAATAGTATGGCATGCCGTCTTTTTTTATTTTCCATAACATTACAGACAAGGCTGTCTCATTATAATGGGCCAGCCTTGTCCTATTTATCTAATTATCCTGAACTTGCTTCTCCCTTAATGCTTTTGGAATATAAACGCAGAATGGTTCGCTTTCTAGATAATCTCCTGTCATCGCATAGGCCCTTGACCTTGACCCTCCGCACACATGACGGAATTCACAAACACCGCATTTTCCTTTAAAGAGGTCAGGGTTCCTTAGTGATTTAAATATTGGTGATTCACGATAAATTTCTGCCAAGGGGGTTTCACGAATATTCCCCGCTTTCACTGGTAATAGTCCACTTGGATATACATCTCCAATATGGGAGATAAACACAAAACCGTTACCATCATTAACACCTTTTGGAGCCCGTCCCAATCCGTCAATGGAACCTGTTAATCCTTTTTCTGTTAAAGCACTTAAATACTCGATATCATCGGTTGTTTCTTTCGCTTCACGCATTTTCTGTTGAATCACAACCCGTCGGTAGTGCATTGCCTCTGTCGTTTTGATATCAAAAGAAACGCGCTTACTTAAATCGTATAACCATCTGAAAACTTTTTCATGTTGAACAGGAGAAATCATATCCGATTCTTGACCTCTTCCTGTTGGAACTAGGAAAAAGACACTCCAAAGCACACAGCCTAATTCCTCTACCATTTTTGCCATTTCATCAAGATAGTCAATATTGTAACGGGAAATTACCGTATTAATTTGAATAGGTAATCCTACTTCATGCAAATATTTTATTTTTTCCATGGTAAGGTCGAAGGAACCTGCCGTTCCCCTAAAATGATCATGAATCTCAGCTTTAGGACCATCGATACTAAATGCCCAACGTGCTAGACCGACTTCTTTCGCCTTCTCAATAGCTTCTTTGGTTACATTCGGTGTCGCACTTGGCGTCATTGATACCCGTACACCTTTTTCAACTGCATATTTTGCAATTTCAAAAACATCTTCTCTCATCAACGGGTCCCCGCCTGTAAAAACAAGCATTGGATTGTTCATTTTATATATTTGGTCAATTAAATTTTTTCCTTCTTCTAACGATAGTTCACGTGGATCTCTTCTATACTGGGCATCCGCACGGCAGTGCAGGCACTTTAATTGGCAAGCTCTAGTGAGTTCCCAAATAACGATAAATGGGTCTTTATTAAAATCTCGGCTATAATTCATATTGAATATGCCTCCTAATACTGGCTTTTAATCAGATAGCCTTATTAAAATGTATTATAAAGGTGGTTATGTTCGAAAAAAGTGAACTTTCTCACATTCCAAGCAAATAAATATGTCTAAAAAATGAAGAATAAAAAAAACAGCAGAAAATTCTGCTGTTTCTAGCGAATACCTAAGGCAATTTTCGCATAACGTGACATCATATCTTTATTCCAAGGAGGATTGAAAACAATATTTACTTCAACCTCTTTTATTTCTGGGATATCAGCCAATGCTCGTTTAACTTGGTCCACAATCGTACCCGCAAGCGGGCAGCCCATTGATGTTAATGTCATCGTAATGGTTACGTTCCCTTCTTCATCCATTTCCGTATCATATACTAACCCTAAGTTTACGATATCTACTCCTAGTTCAGGGTCAATAACTAACTCTAACGCACCCAATATATTCTCTTTTAGTTCTTCATTCATTTTCTTTCACTCCTCAAATGTCTTTGACCTAAAATTATTATAGCAAATATCTTTGATATCATTAAAATTGAGACTTCATAAAAAAAAGTATATAGTTTTTTTATACCTTTTGGTGTGAATTTTTTTACAGTTTCGTTATAAACTTGTTAACATAGTGAATATAGAAATAATAAGGGTCCTTGGAGTATGAAAATTCTTTATTAGCAGTGTATCATGAATATAAAATTTTTCCTAAAGCACCATTTATATTAGCGATGAAATTAATATTAGAAGGAGTTCTTATGGCAAATAGACACTTAATTGCATTAGATTTAGATGGAACTTTATTGAAAGATGATAAGACAATATCTTTAAAAACAAAAGAAATTATTAAAAAGGCAAGAGAATTAGGTCATATCGTCATGATTGCAACGGGGCGGCCTTTTCGTTCCTGCGAGACGTACTATCGTGAATTGAATTTAGACACACCGATTGTTAATTTTAATGGTGCGTTTATGCATTACCCCGGAAAGCCAAACTGGGGCTATCACCAACCACTAGATATCAAGGTTGCACATGAAATTGTTGAAGCGTGTAGGAGCTTTCATTTTCATAATATTATCGCTGAAGTAATTGATGATGTGTATTTCCACTATCATGATGAAAAGCTTTTAGACATTTTTAATTTTGGAAATCCTAACATTACTACCGGAGATTTAGCAGATTATTTAAAGGAATCACCCACAAGTTTGTTAATTCATACAGATGAAGATCAGTTAAAAACCATTCGCGATCATTTATCTGCAGTCCATGCGGAAGTGATTGATCACCGTAGTTGGGCAGCACCTTGGCATGTGGTTGAGATTATTAAAGTTGGCTTAAACAAGGCTGTCGGGCTAAAAAAAGCGTCTGATTACTTTGGCATTCCTGCTGAGCGGGTTATTGCGTTTGGCGACGAAGACAACGACTTAGAAATGCTTGAATATGCCGGTCACGGAATTGCGATGGGAAATGCCATTGATAAGGTAAAAAACATTGCCAATCATGTTACCTTAAGCAATGAAGAAGATGGAGTGGGTAAATATTTGGCAGATTTGTTAAATATAAAATTTTAACCCCCTTCGCCATTGTTTACCTAAATGAACAGCCCCATTTTGGTACATACTATTTTTTGAGGCAGCGATGCTGTTTCAAAAAGAAGCCTTGAGCATATTGGAGGGATTCGAATGGGTAAACGAAACAAATCAAAACGCTTTGTCCAGCAAGGAGCGGATACGGTCAGTAAACATGCGGAACGTATTCCCTATCACATGACCTATGCTGAAGCGGAAGCTCAGAAGATGGCCAATGTGCAAGAATCCTCGCTTGGAGGAATATAATCATGGGAAACCAATTGTTCCAAGAAGCACAAAGATTTGTTGAAATGGCAAACTCAGCCAACCCTGCTGAACTTGATTCTGCTGTGGCGAAAGCGAAAAATGCATTAAGTTCTGCTTATGCAAATTCCACTGTAGCAGAGCAGGCACAGCTCCAACAAATGCAACAAGAGCTTGATCAACTGTCTTAACCCGAAAAGCGGAAGCGCCTTGCACAGGGGCGACAGGCATAAGACGAGCAGGCGTGAAGGTTGCTTTTTAACCTTCATGACTGATTGGCTTATGACCCCGAGCCCCTAGGCGCTGCAGCTAGACAACCCGAAAAGCGGAAGCGCCAAGGCGTTTCCGCTTTTCTACTCTTTTCGAAAGAAGCCATAAATGTTTGTTGTTTGTATGATATTTGTAAATGCATTTGGATCTACTTCCTTAAGGATTCTTTCCAAATCAAACAGTTCGTATCGTGTAATGACAATCATTAACATTTCTCTCGCTTCGTTTGAAAATGCCCCTTTGGCAGGAAGGATTGTAATTCCTCTTACAAGTTTTTCTTGTATGGCTTTTTTCATTACATCCGCCTTTTTTGTAATAATCATTGCCGTAAGTTTTGCATGCCTAGTATGGATAGCGTCAATCACTCTTGTCGAAGTATATAATGTTACAAGCGTATAAAGAGCTTTTTCCCAGCCATACAAAAATCCTGCTGTTAAAATAATCACTCCATTTATGACCAACATATAGGGTCCAATCGGCTTGTCTTTCATTCTCGATAAAACCATAGCAATGATGTCTACACCGCCTGTTGATGCTCCCCATTTCAACGTAATTCCAACACCAACGGCTTGGATGACTCCACCAAAAACTGCATTTAGAAGGATATCATTTGAAACCTGTTTAATTGGGATAAGTATCAAAAATAATGAAGACAGTGCAACGCTAATAAAGCTGTATACTGTAAAAGATTTTCCTACCTTTTTCCATCCTAAAATAGCCACAGGAATATTCAGCAATAATAATAAAAATCCTAGAGACACATGTATTGGTGTATAGTCACTTAACACTTTTGAAAGTAATTGGGCTATTCCTGTAAATCCACTTGAGTAAATATTTGCAGGTACCAAAAATAAATTCATCGCTAAGGCGCCCAACAAGGAACCCGCTGCTACCACTCCAAGCTTCTTTATCTGAAGCCAAATCATATCTATTACCCCTTTACCTGAGAGAATATGAATCCATTGAAATGTTTTCTGTGATAGATAATTGTATTTTTATTGTTAAACCGATAAACTGAAATTATAAATTGTTTGAAAGCAGGTGAGCTATATGCAGGTACGAATACTAGCTGATAGCGCATGCGATTTACCAAAAAGTTTTTATGAAGAGCACCAAGTGACATTATTTCCTTTAAAAGTAGAGATTAATGGCAATGAGTATGAAGATGTAAAATCAATTGATCCGAACACTGTATATGAAACAATTCGTAGTGGAATTGTTCCAAAAACATCTCAAGTCTCTCCACTTCTGTTCGAGGAAGTATTTACCGAAATGGCAGAAAAAGGTGAAGACGGGATATACATAGCCTTTTCTTCAGAATTATCTGGTACATATTCAACTGCTGTTATGATTCTTGACCAAGTGAAGGAAAAATATCCAAATTTTAATTTAACAATTGTCGATACCAAATGTGCTTCGCTCGGAATTGGTCTTGTGGTTCGAGAAGCAGCCGTTCTTGCTGCTAAAAATATTGAAAAAGAAAAAATCTTAGAAGATGTGCAATTTAGATGCACTCATATGGAACATCTTTTTACAGTGGAAGATCTTGATTATTTAGCAAAAGGAGGGCGGGTATCCAAAGCCTCTGCATTTCTAGGAGGATTATTGAATATTAAGCCTATCCTCAATGTAGAGGACGGCAGACTCGTCCCAATTGAAAAAATCCGCGGGAAGAAAAAAGTGATGCGACGGATCATTGAAATCATGAAGGACCGCGGCTCAGAAATGAATAATCAAGTCATTGGAGTTAGCCACGCTGATTGTGAAGAATACGCTATAGAAATGAAAGCGATGATTGAAGAAGAATTCCATCCGATCGAAGTTTTTATATCATCAATCGGTTCGGCTATTGGGTCCCATACTGGTGCTGGTACCATCTCCATTTTCTTCTTAAATAAAATACCAAAAAGTGAGTGAGGCGGATTCCTCACTCACTTTGAAAATTGTCTAGCTCCAGCGCCCTAGCGGCTAGTGTCCTTCGCTCTCCGCCCTACGATAAGTCAACATCGATTCGCCTCCGGCTCTTCGTGTTTCCTTTATCTCGGTTGGAGCGCTCCAGGCCATACGCCGCTGAACAGGGCGCTTCCGCTTTTCTTATTTATGATCTGTCTTCTTGGAATATTGATTTTTTCCAGCTTGACGGTTTTTTTCACGCATCATATTCTTTTCATGGCGAAGGGCATTGTTGTCTTTCGCTTTTTTGTCGTTGTCTGAAGTGTGCGGCATAACCTTACCCCTTTCAAATAGTTTCACACTTAGTTTCTGTCAATTTGAAAAGAGTATGTAAAAACATTAATCTTTCTTCACATATGTCCAGCTGCCCTCTTGGTATACCCTGCCCTCTTTCATAAGTTTTCCAAGCGCTCGTTTAAAGGCACCCTTACTTAAGTTAAATCGATCTTTGATATCTTCAGGCATGCTTTTATCGTTATATGGCATAGCACCATTTCTGCTCATCAAATACTCATAAATTCGTTCCGCATCAACATCTTGCGTTTCCTCTTTTCTTGCCAGCAAGGAAACATTGATCGTACCATCTTCTTTTACATCAATAATCCGCCCTTCAACTTTTTCTCCAATCCGCGGCTCTTGCTGTCTTTGCGACTCATGTATGAATCCTTTAAAACCTTCGATGGTGTAAATCCAACTTCCGACTTTGGCCGTTCTATAAATATGTCCTTGCACATTTTTATTAAAATTTGCTCTTGTCGCTTTTACAGAAATAGATTCAATCACTGGGTCCGTGGCTAGCTTTGCGTAAAGGAGATAATTGCTGCTTAGCTTTAAGGTAATATAAACTAAATCTCCAGGTTTGGGCCAAACGGATTTATGTACAGGCAAATCATCAATACCTAACAAGATATCCTTTGGAAGTCCAATATTTAAAAAGACACCAATCCTTGGATTTGAGTCGGTTACCTTCACCCAAGCATAATGTCCAATCGCTATATCAGGAATATTGGTTGAAGCAGAGATTCGACCTTCTGAATCAACATATAGAAAAACCTCAACTTGATCATTTTCTTCAAATTCTTGATGGGCTTGATTAAAATGAAGTAATACATCCTCATTTCCATCTGTTAAAAAATACCCAAACGAAGCTTTCCTAGCTACAGTTAATGTGGTTGTTTGACCAATTAATTCATTTAAAGACATATATATATCCTCTTTTCTTTTCACGGAGAATTAGTTTATCTCATTCGGAGCGCCTATTTATCCGTTTGAACGTGCGCTTCCTTTTTAAATAGTTGTTTGAACTGCTATATTTTACTATAATGTACCCATAAAGGGAAACTTTAGCAGGCATGATCTTAATATAATGTTTATAAAATGGAGGTTTTGTTATGTCCAAAGATAGTTCATTTGATATTGTATCTCAAGTTGACTTATCGGAAGTGTCAAATGCGATTGCCCAAACAATGAAGGAAATTGGTACACGCTATGATTTTAAAGGCAGCAAAAGTGAAGTCTCACTGGATAAAGATAAAGAGGAACTGGTCCTTGTTTCCGATGATGAATATAAAATGGACCAACTAAAGGATGTTTTATTTAGCAAATTAATAAAACGTGGAGTTCCAGTAAGGAATCTTGACTACGGAAAAGTCGAAGGAGCATCAGGCGGAACCGTTCGTCAACGAGCTAAACTAGTTCAAGGAATTGACAAAGAAAATGCTAAAAAAATTAATACCATCATTAAAAATAGCGGCGTCAAGGTGAAGAGTCAGGTTCAGGACGACCAAGTACGTGTTAGCGGTAAAAACCGGGATGATTTACAAAAGATCATCTCCCTTGTTCGCGAGGCTGACTTAACAGTGGATGTCCAGTTTATTAACTATCGATGAAGAACAAAAGGCGCAAGCGCCCGTTTAGCGGCGTATGGACTGGAGCGCTCCAACCAAGATAAAGGAAACACGAAGAGCGATAGCGATTCGATGTTGACTTATCGTAGGGCGGAGAGCGAAGTACACTAGCCGCTGGGCGCTGGAGCTAGATTCAGAGAACTATTTCTATTTATCCACAATTAAATATTTTATTATTTACTATAAAGTAAAAACGGCGGAAGGATGAATAAATCCTTTCGCTTTTTTTATCATTAT
This sequence comes from Neobacillus sp. KR4-4, assembly GCF_042136325.1. Taxonomy (NCBI): domain Bacteria; kingdom Bacillati; phylum Bacillota; class Bacilli; order Caryophanales; family Bacillaceae; genus Neobacillus; species Neobacillus sp. KR4-4. The sequence goes on along the minus strand of NZ_JBHHJU010000013.1, from coordinate 79,039 downwards.
TATTTTTCATAATTTGACCCATTTATCTAAAACTAATAAGGAGTAAACACTTGGAGGTTTTAGGTAATGAGCAATAATAAAAATCAACAAAAGAAGACCTTTCCAGCACAACATCAAAATCATCAGCCTGGCATAGAAAGTGAAATGAATCCACTGCCCATCTCGGTCGACCCCAATTATCAACCAAGTGGAAAATTAACTGGGAAAACTGCGATTATTACTGGTGGTGACAGTGGGATTGGCAAATCAGTTGCGATTTATTTTGCCAAAGAAGGGGCAGACGTAGCGATTATTTATTTGGAGGAGCATCAAGATGCAGAAGAAACCAAGCAGTTAATTGAAGCGGAAGGACGAAGATGCCAGCTTTATTCCGGCGACATAGGCAGTGAAGATTTTTGTAAGGATACCGTGAATAAAATTCATTCTGAATTTGGCAGGCTAGATATACTTGTTAATAACGCAGCGGAACAACATCCGCAAAAAAGTTTATTATCAATCACTTCACAACAATTGGAAAAGACGTTCCGAACAAATATTTTCTCCTTTTTCTATATGACCAAAATGGCTCTCCCTTTTTTAAAAAAAGGGGCATCGATTATTAACACTGCTTCCATTACGGCCTACAAGGGGCATGAACAATTAGTGGACTATTCTTCAACCAAAGGAGCAGTAGTTTCCTTTACCCGCTCTTTAGCACTGTCCCTTGCACCTCAAGGAATTCGGGTAAACGGTGTGGCTCCAGGTCCAATATGGACACCACTGATTCCTTCGACTTTTACAGCAGATCAAGTTGCTACCTTTGGTTCAAATACGGCAATGGGTAGAGCAGGACAACCGTATGAATTAGCAGCCAGTTATGTTTTTCTTGCCTCAGATGACTCATCCTATGTGAGTGGGCAAATGATTCATGTAAATGGCGGGGAAATTATTAACGGATAAAAAAATGTCGGGGAAAGCCCCCGACATTTTATCGCTTGTTTTTTCTTAATTTAAGAATAAATAACGTAAATAACAGGTAAACAACAACTAACCCTGCAATTAATGGAAAATTGATGCCGCTTTTTTCAGTTGCAACATACACTTCCGAATTATCCCGATCTAAAATAATCATATATTTATTATCATGACTATTAACTTTATCTCCTCCAAGTAAGCCCCTCAGTTCTTTTCCATCTTCAATTTGTTCATTTGTTAATGTTACGCTTTGAGACTTACTCGAATTATTGATCGCAATAATGGATGTTTCCCCTTTATACACTCGTTTATAAACAGCCATTCCTTTTTGATCATAGAGCATCTCCATGGTTCCTCTAGTTAAGGATGGAAGTTGATTCCTTAATTCGCCCACCTTGGTAATGTAATCAATCAATTCTTTTTCAGCCCTGAAGCTCATTTGCCCGCGGTTATCCGGAATACCTCCTCCATTTAAAGCAATTTCGGTCCCATAATTAATAATAGGAACTCCCGGGGTGGTATAAAGGTACAACAATGCTGTTTTCCAGCGTGAGCCTGGGAATTGTTTTTTTGCGACAATGTCGCTCGTAAATCTTGTGGTATATTCGTTATCCAAAAAATTTGGCCTTAAAAATGATTGCTGATTTTTATCTACATCCGAGTATAGTGAACTAAAGGATTGATCAGTACTTGCAAAAGTATTTCTTAATTTTTCACTATATTGATACGTAACAACACTGTCTATCCCAGCACCTGTATATGCTTGCATATCTATAGGATTATCTTTGGAAATGACCCCTAACAGGAAAAAGTCTTTCTTTACCTTCTTAACTTCAGTTGAAAAATCAGTCCAAAAGCTGAGTGGAACATAATTTACTTCCGGTAAGCTCATCCCATCAATATCTGTTTTATTGATCCACCATTTTGCTGTGTCTATTAAGTATTTCTTTACTTCTGGGCTGTCCTGATTAAGATCGGGCAATCCATCAATCCAGCCTTGCTCAAGTTCCTTCTGATTTTCATTTCCAGATGCGATATCTTGTTTTACATGAAACCAGTCTTTTTTGCTGGTATCACTTAGCCAAGGATGGTCAACTGCTACATTATTTGTAACAAAATCAAAGATCACTTTCATTTCTCGTTTATGAGCTTCTTTTACTAACGTTTGGAAAGTCTTCATAGTTCCAAAATGTTCGTCAACTTTGTAGAAATCCTTAACCCAAAAGCCGTGGTATCCATTCTTACCATTGTCAAAAATGGGGGTTAATCGAATCGCAGTAAATCCCATGTCATGTATGTAATCTAACTTATCTATAATTCCCTGAATATCTCCGCCATTATATGTTAATGGATCTTTTGCATTTACATCAATGTCATTATTCCGATCTCCATTGTTGAAACGGTCAATCATAATGGAATAAACCGATTCATCCTGCCATAAGCGTTCTTTCTTTTCAACGGCCGCATGTGCAGAAAGCGATGAGTTTAGTAATAACAAGATTAAAATAAGTGTAATTTTTTTCATATAGTTATATCCTCCTCTAAAAAAGGGAAGAGGATATCCTCTTCCCTACACTATTTTAATCTAATCAAGTTTTTATTCCAAATTTAAATTCTTCCTTCTCTCAGAAAATCAACCTAATTCACTAGGTTAATATTATACTCCTTAAACCATGTGTGCAGTTGCACAAGGTACGCCAATAATTGAGGACCTGTCATCAACTGACCAAACCAAGGTTCTTGAAATGAATTTCCACCAGACTTCACGATATTTTCAAGTTGCTCTTTATTAAAAAATTCATGTAATGCGGAGGATTTATCCTGTAAAATATTCTCCACCTGTTTTTGGACAGCAATGGTATAAGCAGGATTGTGGGTCTTCGGATAGGGGCTTTTTTTACGATACAGTACTTCTTCCGGTAAAATACCTTCAAATGCTTTTCGGAGGATCCCCTTTTCTCTCCCGCGATACATTTTAATTTCCCACGGGATATTCCATACATATTCTACAAGTCGGTGATCAGCAAATGGAACCCTGACTTCTAGACTTGCACCCATGCTCATCCGGTCTTTCCGATCAAGCAATGTAGTCATAAAGCTTATCATATTAATATAAAATAGCTCTCTCCGTTTTGATTCCTCCACGCTTTCACCATCTAATCTTGGCGTTTCGGCGATCGCCTGATCATACTTTTCCATAACATAATCATTCAATTTAAGTTTATCCCGCCAATGTGATTTCAACAAATTTTGTCGTTCCACTAATGACCGCATCCACGGAAACCCTGCTCGTTCAAGGTCTTTTTTTCGATGAAACCAAGGGTACCCGCCGAAAATCTCATCCGCACATTCCCCTGAAAGACTGACAACAAAATCCTGTTTGATTTCCTTACAAAACCAAAGTAACGAAGAATCAACATCTGCCATCCCAGGAAGGTCTCTTACATGGGTCGCTTCCACCAAGTCATTAACCAATTGCTCCTGAGTAATAATTTTGTTATGGTGAATGGTATTAAATTTATCCGTAATCATTTGAATATATTTTCCATCCGCATCTGGTTGAAATTCAGTTGAGGAAAAATATTTGTCATTTCCTTCATAATCAATGGAGTAGGTGTGGAGCTGCCCTTTGTTTTGGTCCTGAAAACCTTTCGCAGCAATCGCTGTAATGATGCTTGAATCTAAACCGCCAGACAAAAATGTACTTAATGGAACATCCGAAACTAGCTGCCTCGTTACAGCATCTGTTACTAAATAGCGGACCTTTTCTGCCGTCTCCTCCACGCTGTCCTTATGTTCTTCACTTTTTACATTCCAATAACGCCAAATTTTTAGACCATTCTTGGATAATGTTAGAGCATGTGCTGGTCTTAGCTCATTTATTCCCTTAAAGACTCCGGAACCTGGCGATCTAGATGGACCAATTCCAAAGATTTCAGCAAGACCTTCTTGATTGATTTCAGTTTTCACCTCAGGATGGGCTAAAATAGCCTTGATTTCAGAAGCAAATAAAAGACCCTTCTCATGTTCCTTGAAGAATAAAGGTTTTACCCCTAAACGATCGCGTCCAATAAAGAGCTGTTCCTTCTTGCTATCCCAGACAGCAAATGCATAAATTCCGTTCAAATAATTTACACATTCTTCCGCCCATTCTATATAGGCAGATAATAGAACTTCTGTATCAGAATGACCTTTAAATGAATATCCTTTAGTATGGAGAACTTTGCGGATATCTTCTGTATTATACAATTCCCCATTATAGCAAATGGTGTAATTATATCCGTCTTTTTGTTTGGACATTGGCTGTCTTCCCCCTTCAGGGTCAACAACAATCAGTCTTTTATGACCAAAAGCCACATTTGCATCAGACCAGATGTTTGTTTCATCAGGGCCTCTTTTTGCCAGAGTATTCGTCATTTTGGTCAGTGTTTCTACTTCGTTTTTGAGTGACCTATCAAAATTAATCCAGCCTGTAATGCCACACATTTCCTTTCACACTCCTCATTAACAGAACTACTGTACATGAATCATGTTTTATAGTATTCAGCCCATAAGAATTGGTTAATTGTCCAAAAAAAAAGCGGAAGCTGGTAAGGAAGTCAGATTTTTAAGATTGGCTGTGTTAAAGGTTAATGATGATTTTGGCTCTCTGTTGATTGGAGAGGAAGGCACGAAGACTCCTGCGGGAGTACGGGGCAGGGGAGACCCCGCAGGAGCAAAGCGACGAGGAGGCTCCCCGGCACGCCCGCGGAAAGCGAAGTGCCTGGAACGGAAATCAACAGACAAGTAAAACGCAGCCTTAAGATAAAAAAATAATACTTTATTTTTCAGTTATAAAATCCCATGAAGATGTCTAAAAAGAATATGATATCATCTGGCACGGAGGTTAATAATGAATCGACAACAACGAATGAGACTATACGATTATCAAGAGAGAGCCTACACAGAAGGAACGGTTGAACAAATTAATGACCAATGGATCTTCTTTGATGAGGAAACGGAAGAAGCTGAAATGTTAGATGATTACCTTCAGCAAGAAATTGAAGTCTTCCGAATGAACCGTTGGAAGAAAGGTAAATTGTATGAAACAGGAAAAATCCGGATTGGAAATGAAGCAACCATGCTCCGAAATCATGATTTAGTCAGGATTAGGAAACATTTAGTTTATTCGCTTGAAAGGCTTTTAGATGGGGTAAATGATGATGCTTTTTTTCAATTTGTTACCACTCTAAACTCCTTAAACTTTTCCATTTACGATTGCATCTACTGTTATAATCATTTATCTTTCTTATCGGATGAAAATCGCAAAGATGGGGTAAATTTTATAGTTTTCGATAATCAGGATCAAATTTGTAATGTCCAACACCATTTTTGCTATTACGAAAAGGTGAATGATCGATTTGAATTTACATTAAATACAGGAAAACGATTAGTGATAGAGAAAATGATTTCATAGATAAAAGGCATGGGAAATTCAAAAGGCTGCCGAATTGTTCGACAGCCTTTACAAGATAACATTAAAATTATGGGTTTAAAAATGACATTGGCAATCTTCCACCCAGATATAAAACAAGAACCCATGCAACGACAAACTGAATCCAAAATACAGAAGTTCTTCTGTTATTAGCCACACGGCTAAGAATCATTTCGAATAATCCGATTATCCAAAGTCCGACAACCGCTTTTAAAACATACCAAACATCAATTTTGTAAACCGAAAATAGAAGCCCTGCACCAGTTGCAATAATAAGCAAATATAATACTCGTAAAATCATTTTAACAATTTTTGCACCTTTTTCTTTTCCACCCTTATGTAAAAAAAGTGCTACTACAAATAGAATTAATGCTAAAAGCCAAGCCGTAATATGACCGTGAATCAAGTTAGTTCCTCCTTTTGTATAAAATTTCTTTTAATTCGAACCTTATCATACCATAAACAGTTTATAAACACGAAAAAAAGCAAGTCAAATAAAGTTACAAATAGGAGAATGCTATAAATTATTTTTCAAGTATAGCTTTATTCTTGAATAGTATTCTTCAGTGTCCCAATTTTTTCAATTGTGACTGCCATCTGATCACCTGGAGATAAAAATTTAGGGGGCTTAAACCCTTTCCCTACACCAGCTGGTGTCCCAGTTGCAATAATATCACCAGGTTCCAGTGTCATTCCATCTGATAAAATGGAGATAACCTCTTCAATCGGAAAAATAAAATTCTTAGTATTTGAATTCTGTCTTAATTCTCCGTTTACTTTCGTCTCGATATTTAGGGAATTCGGATTATCGATAGAACTTTTATGAACAATGCAAGGTCCCATCGGACAGGTTGTGTCAAGGCTTTTGCCGATGAAAAACTGCTTGTGCCTCGATTGCAAATCTCGTGCGGTTACATCATTAATAATGGTATAGCCAAAAATGTAATCCAATGCCTTATTTTTTTTTATTGCCCGCCCCTTTTTACCAATGATGACGGCAAGCTCGCCTTCATAATCAAGTTGAGCCGTTATATTTTTGTGATTTAGGACCATTTCATTAGGCCCAATAACTGTTGTTGGTGCTTTTGTAAAGACCATAATATGTTCAGGGATATCGGCTTCACTCCCCATTTCAATCGCATGTTCTGCGTAATTTTTCCCGACACAAAAAATATTCTTACTTGGTCTCGGAATAGGAGCAAGCAAAGTTACCTGTTCAATTGGGACGAAAAAAGATGAAGTTTGTCCGCAATTAGTAACCCAATCCAGAACCTCTTTCACCTTTTTAATAAAGAGATCTCCTAAGTCGATACATTTAAGCAGGGAAGGAGGAAAACTTCTTATGCCCATTCTTGCTTCTTCAGCAAGGTTTAACAAAAGGACTGCGGCCTCAGTTTGGTCAAGCAATCCAACGAACAATTCATGGTTATATTCTACTGTCACAAATTTCACTCTTTTTCACCTCAATATGATTGTCTCACAATTAATATATTAAAAGAAATAACTCCCTCGAACAAATTTAGTGAACAAGAAAAAGCCGAACCCTATTTAAAGGAAATTCAGCCCCTAATCATTCATAAATTTAATGCCTCTTATTACCTGAGATTATTTAAACAATGACGCTGGAATATGAATCCCTGATGCCTCTAGGCGATCATAAAATTTGGGGCGGACACCAGTCGGTATAAGTTGTCCAATAATTTTCCCCTCAGAATTAATTCCTTTTTGTTTAAAGGAAAAGATGTCTTGCAGAACGATATTTTCTCCTTCCATTCCTTGAACTTCAGTAATATTGATAATTTTCCTTGTTCCATCCATTAAACGAGTTTGCTGGATAATCACATCGATTGCTCCTGCAATTTGCTCTCGAATGTCTTTAATAGAATTATTCAATCCTGCTAAAAGGACCATGGTTTCCAAACGGCTAATCATATCCCTTGGACTATATGAGTGCCCTGTAGCAAGTGAACCATCATGGCCAGAATTCATTGCCTGAAGCATATCAAGCGCTTCTCCACCACGGATTTCTCCGATAATAACACGGTCAGGTCTCATTCGTAACGATTTCTTGAGAAGCTCTCGAATCGAAATGGCTCTTTTACCTTTTATTTCGGAAGGTCGAAGTTCTAGTGAGATTACATGACCCTGTCCCAACTGAATTTCGGCAGCATCCTCAACCGTTACGATTTTTTCTTCATCAGGTATAAAATTGGAAAGGGCATTCAGAGTGGTTGTTTTACCAGACCTCGTACCACCGCTAACAAACATATTCAAGCGGGCTTTCACGCATGCATCTAGAAAAAATGCCATTTCTTCTGTCACTGTCCCAAAGTTGATTAGATCTTCAATTTGGTAGGGATCCTTTGAAAATTTCCTGATTGTAATGGCTGGTCCATTTAATGCAAGGGGAGGAATGATGGCATTAACACGTAAGCCATTAGGCAGCCTAGCATCTACCATTGGCGAACTTTCATCGATTTTCCATCCAAGTGGGGCAAGAATTTTGTCTATCATTGTCTTGACATGTTCATTGTCACGGAATTGTACTGACGTTAATACCAATTTTCCTTTACGTTCACAGTACACCTGGTTAGGTCCATTTACCATAACCTCTGAAACATCTTCATCTAAAATAAGGGGATTTATAGGTCCAAAACAGGTTAAGTAGTCGATTAGTTTCCACCTCCATAAAATAGAAATAACCCCGCCTTTACCAAAGGGGGGATAGAATTCATAGAATATTCATAGATACATAGAACAACTATGCAGACATGAATATCCATTATGAAACACCCTAATCTTTCGGTAACTGGCTGGCTTAGTGCAAATGCACCTTAGCCCCTATAGCTTTGCGTCACTGATTTTCATCAGGTTTGCCTTTATCGAGAAACAGTGTTTATTTCCGACTGATCTCTTACTCATATAATAGTCCCTTTCTAAACAACCGAAAACCCAACTTATTTATTATTTTCTGTACAAGCAAATAGGTAATTATAACTATTTCTAATCGATCGTTCTACAAATGAATATTAAAAATCGTATCGGATTTTTGATTTCAATAATTTTGGGCGTATCAATCACATTACCTTTACCCATACATAGGATGTAGAAGATACTATGAAAAAAGGGTGTTGAAAATGCCAGCAATTGTTGGAGTTGCACAGGTCATTACGCTTGGCAGCAGTTCTGTCTTCCATATTGGCGATGTATATAAAATCATGCCATTTTCTACCGCAAAAACATTTTCTGGCGCTGGTTCCTTTAACACTGGGGATAGCTTACAACTTCAAAATAATGTAAGTTCCACTAATACAAGTGATTCAGATGTTTACGATCAAGGGATTGCACTTAATGCTTAATGAATGGGTGATTTTAAATGAACTTTTATATCCAGCAGTCCATTCAGATTAATTTCATAAAAATTGGCGGGATTACCAATTCCTCAGTCTTACAAATAGGTAGTGCTGGGATTATTAAACCGATGGCTCATTTATATAATACTGGCGGATTTACTGGACCTGCACCACAAACAATCAAATCTTCAGGCTCTTTATTAGGGACACCATCAGTGCCCCTACAAGCCGCAGTAAGAAAACAGGATAAATAGGCCGCCGATCTTATGATAATCAATACGTTTATTGGAGAAATAATTGTGAGGTGATTATATGTATCAGGATTATTCCCAATATCTTCAATGGCTGCAGATGTGTATTCAAGCTCAGGAGCAAAGAATTCAGTCTTTAGAGAGCACTCTCCAAAAAATGCAAGCAGAAATCAAACAATTATATGAAAAACAGGCCATCCATGTAGACAAAATTGAGTATAAATTTGATCAACTAAAGGTAGAGACTCTTGAAGGTACGTTAAACATTGGTCTAAATCCATCCGAATTAGCAGGAATTGAAGACTTTGCCGTACAAAATCAATCCTTATCCACCCCAATATCACCAAAAGATCAAATGCAAAGATCAATGAAAATCGAGGAAGCCATTTATAGATATTTAGAATCGGATTTACCTCCTATAGTGGAAGCTACTCAGAGAGAATTGAACGTTCTGCCAAATGACGAGTATTTAGCATTCATAAAACAAGACATCATTAAACAGCTTCCGAGTAGGATAGAACATCATTTAAACACCCATCCTGCGGACAATCGCACGATTGCAGATGCCCCTTCAGATGATTTAATTATTGAAGCATTAAAGAAGGAAATACAAAACGGGGTAATGGTCTTTTTTAGTAATTTACCTGATAACCTGAAAGGGATGCATACAGAATGAACTTTGTAGTTTATAACCGTGAACTCTTTGTCCAAAACATCAAAATCACCGGGGTGGCAAGTTCCTCGTTAGTAATGGTGGGAGATACAGAAACAATCCAGTTAGCCTCTACTTTTGATACCCCTGCGGAATCATTAATTATAGGTCCTTTTGTTCCGCTATCACCGGAGTGAACAACATGCTGCAGAGAACCTCTTGTGTAGATACAATTAATATTAAAATCGTCTCTTTTTCCTCTACGGTACAGATAGGGGATTCCTGTATTATAAATGGTCTTTCAAGAGCACTCGCGGTCCAAAGGGAGAGCGAAGTGTTTTATGGAAATGAAGGGAACTTATCCTCTTACCAGGTCTATTCCGAACCTATTCCTTTTCTCCCTATTAATGAATCTTACACATATTCCCGTCAAAATCCTAACCCACTAATTAAGGTTGGCCGAATTGATATTACGGGGATATCTTCAGCTTCCCTCTTGCACGTTGGGAGCAGCAACCATGTTTCCATGGAAGCCAGAATTAAACATATTCGACAGTTATATCCCAGTCCTAGAAATGGCGAAAACGAAGGAGAACAAGGACAAAGATAAATGCATAAGTTACTCATAAGGATAAAAGTAACTTTTCTAAAAAGGATGTTTGTTATGCCAGCGATTATCGGTCCCGTCCAAATCGTTAACGTAGGTGGCGGTATTGTTCAATTTGGCGATACTGTATATATCTCTCCAAAAAGTGCCTCTAAGACAAATGCAGGCTCAGGTGCATTTAACACCGGGGGAATCGTCGTAACGAATTCTGGATTAAGTGGCACCAATGTACTTGATACGAACTTAATCGATCAGCCAATTGTGGGTAATAATTAAAAAAATGACATAAACCATAAGATGGTCTATGTCATTTTTTATTGAATTAATCTCTTTCAACCTTCAAAATATGAGCCCCATCAAAGAAAAACAAATACCGCTCATTGACCTTCCTTTTCCAGATTTGTTCAATTGCACGGGTATATAAGTTAATTTGCATCTTATAGCGGTTTTCAAGAATTGTCTTGGCTTGGTCAAACCCGCCTTTATAGCGATCAGTTATCCGATCTGACTTATAATCCACTAAAACCAGCCCATCTTCATCCTCTAAGATACAGTCAATAATCCCCTGAACAAACACAGATTCATCTTCCTCGTTCCAATTAGGATACACATCACGAGCATGCATGGAAAGTGTAAATGGAACTTCTCTGTTGAGTGTTTTAGCATTAAAGTATCTTCGTCCCAATTCGGAATCAAAAAAATGAATAATCAAATTTTTATCGATTACTGCAGCTTGTTCCAGGGTTAATAATTCACTATTGACCATCCATGTTAATTGTTCCTGAAGAGATTCTTGATTCACTGGCTTAGTTAAATCGACGTGCTGCATGACCATATGCATAGCAGTGCCTCGTTCGGCTGGGCTTAATTGCTTTTCCTGCATAAATTTAGGACGTTTTACTATTGATTTTTTAAAGTGGTTCACTAGATCGGTCCCACTTTGTTCATCTGCCATTTCCCTTTGTCGCTTTATTTCTGAAACAGATTGTTTCGAACGATGGCTTGCTGCATTCGAAAAAGAATATTCCCAATCTAAGCGGGCCCGAATTTCTTCAGTAAATGGTGACGCAGTCTCGACAAGTTCCCCTTTTTGTACTCGTTCAAGAAGTTGATTTTCTTCTAGTTCTTCTTCTGTTTCTTTCTGTTTCACCTCTTCAGCACTTAGCAAAGAGATTTTCCATAAAGAAGGGTGACTCGAGATATCTTCAGGTATGAGGGGATTTATCGTTTCTTTATTCCTTAATTCTTTACTGTCCTGATGACGAACAAGGGCCGGACCAATCCAATCAATATAGCTTGAAACAGCTGCCCGTTCGTAATCTTTCAACAGCCATTCAGTATTTGCTGCCACATCATTCCATTGGTCAATTCTTTTGAGTGTATCTTTTAATGTTGCAGTTAAATAAAGTTTTTCTTTTGCCCTTGTCATGGCTACATATAAGATACGCATTTCTTCGGCGAGCATTTCCATTTTCTTTTTTCGCTTAAAAGCAATTTGTGGTAAAGAAGGATACGAAATTCTTTTTTCTGCATTTACATACTTAGAAGCAAATCCATATTCTTTATCAAGCATATATGGTTTACGAATATCTGCCATATTAAAGGTTCGAGCCATTCCCGCCATGAATACGACAGGAAATTCAAGCCCTTTGCTGCTATGAATAGTCATAATTCGAACTACATCCTCTTGCTCTCCAAGTGCCCTTGCTGCCCCAAGGTCATCCCCTCTTTCCATCATACGTTCAATAAACCGCAGGAACCGGAACAGACCACGGAAAGAAGTGTGTTCATATTGCCGTGCTCGATCATATAGCGCACGCAGGTTTGCTTGACGCTGCTTTCCTCCTGGTAAGCCTCCGACAAAATCATAAAACTGGGTATCTCTGTATAACTGCCAAATTAACTCAGACAAAGAACCCTGTCTTGCCATAGAGCGCCATTCTGTTAAAAAGTCATAAAAGCGGCGCAGTTTTTCGTAAAATGCAGCCGTATTTTCAGCTTGTTTACTTTTGCAAAAAGCGGTAACTGCTTCCCAAAATGAACCTCGCTTTTGTTGAATACGAATGATGGATAGTTCCTCCTCATTCAACCCAACGATGGGGGACCGTAATACAGCGGCAAGAGGGATGTCTTGGAATGGATTATCAATAACACGCAGGAGTGATATCATAATGGCCACTTCCGTTGCGTTAAAGTACCCTGTTGAGAGGCTGGCATAAACGGGAATCCCTTGCTGCTTGAATTCTTCAATGATCTGCGGTGCCCATGTCATCGAACGAAGTAGAATAACTGTATCCCGATACATGAGCGGCCGAGTAGATTTCGTTTTTGGATTATATACTGGTGCTCTAGTAGCAACTAATTCCTTGATCTTAGAAGCAATAACCCTTGCTTCGAGTTGGGATTGTTCCAGTCCAACTGCATCAAATTCTTCTAGTTCTGCGTCTGCCCCTGCCTCACCTTCAGCTGGCGCAGTTGATGATTCCTTTTCTTCAACGTTTTGGTTAATAAGCAGAAGTTCAACCGGAAAGGGCTCATCTTCTGGATAGGGTGCGCCAGCACGTAACTCTGCTGCCTCGTCATATTCGATTTCGCCAACCTTGACACCCATAATTTGTTTAAATAAATAATTGGTCGCATCAAGTACTTCACTTCTGCTTCGGAAATTGCGTGCTAAATCAATACGTAATCCTGTTGAATCTCCGTCAACTTTAAAGCGGGTATACTTGCCTAAGAAAAGATTCGGCTCAGCTAATCGAAAACGGTAAATGGACTGTTTAACATCTCCGACCATAAACATATTTCCATTGCGCTCTTCTTTCTTCGTGACAAGTTTCAGGATGGTTTCCTGCACCATATTTGTATCTTGATATTCATCACAATAGACTTCTTTAAAATGCCTTTGGTATGCCAGAGCCGCTTCCGATGGGAGAAATTCACCCTCAGTTGAGATTTCCTTTGTCAAAATGCCAAGGCAGTAATGTTCTAAATCAGCATAATCGACAAGTCCTTTTTCTCTTTTAACCTTTGAAAACCGCTGAGAAAATTCCTTCACAAGATGAACCAATGTTTCTATTAACGGCCGCATCTCTTCCATATCACGTAAAAAGCTTTCAGGTTTTCGAGAGAATAATTCCCCTTTTATATCTTGAATTTTTTTCTTTGCCTTATCGCGAAGTTTTTGGGCCTTCTCCGTTAGTTCTTTATCAAAGTGATCACCTTTCACTTGTTTTGCCCGTGAAAAAGACCAGGTCATTAATGCTTGATAAAGTGTTTCCCAAGAATCCTTTTTGGCAAGCAGGAGAGTATCAATTACCATTAAATCATCTAGAAAATTTTCGGCCCTAGGTGCTGGTCCACCTGGAAGCTTCGTTAATTCTAACCCTCGGTTGATCATTTCTCTAGCCGCTTCTAATTGTAGTTCAATATCAAAAAGCAGGTCCTTGATAAAGGGAAGATCCTCAATATTATGAATCGATGAAACATCATACATATTTATTATTGACCGTAAATATTGATCTGGCTCTGGATTTGAGCTTGCAAAATCGTAAATAGACCGAACAATATCCATTAAGGCAGCATCGCTGCGGTCATTAGTGAATGAATCCACCAGGTTAAAAAAGGCTGCATTATCTTTTTGGCCATATTCATCTTCAAATAACTCGTCCATCACTTCATCCCGGATTAATTGCGCCTCTGTTTCATCAGCAATTCGAAACCCTGGATCTACGTCGATTAGGTAATAATATTTTCGGATGACTTCCATACAAAAGGAGTGAAGAGTTGAAATAGATGCTTTGTTTAATAAACTAAGCTGCTTTCTTAAATGGCGAGAACTTGGGTCCTCATCAATAGCTTTTTCTAGGGCCTCCCCTATTCGATGCCGCATTTCAGCTGCCGATGCATTCGTAAAGGTCACTACTAATAATTCATCCACATCAATCGGATCTTCCTTTGAAAGAATTTTTTGAATGATTCTTTCTACGAGGACTGCCGTCTTTCCCGAACCAGCCGCTGCCGCGACGAGTATGTCTCTATCTTTTGCCATTATTGCCTTCCATTGGTCATCAGTCCATGTTGCATTTTCTGGCTTGGGCGGAATAACAACCTTACTCATATTCTCGAACCTCCTTCCTAATCAATTCTAGTACATCTTCCTTCGAGTGCGGTGTGAGAACCCGGAATTGATTAGTCTCAATAGCCTCGTCAAATTGACAAACTGATTTAAAAGAACAAAATGTACAAGGTGTTTTATCCTTTAATTTATATGGTGCTAGATCAATCTGACCATCGATAATAGCGTTACCTGTTTTTAGATATAATTTACGGACATAAGTTTTCAGGTCATCAAACTCTGATAGACTGGCAACTTTTGATTTTTTCGATAAATTTCCATCTTTTTTGATGCCAGCTGCAATAATTTCTGAATCACCCGATTCGAGTGTTTTGTCCATAAGCCGAATTACGTTTTGATCACTTACCATTAATCCGTTCATTTTAAACTTTTTCATCATTTCCTTTTCGATTTCATCAATCGTCAACATTTTGGTTGTATTAATAAAAGGATTATGAACATGGAAATAGAGAACACCTGCAGGACTGGCTTTCATTTCTACCAATTCATTCGAATGGGTCATGACAATATCAAGGTAGGTTAACATTTGCAGTGCAAGCCCATAATACACTTCGCTAAAATTGACGTCCTTTTCACTTGACTTGTAGTCGATAACTCGTAGAAAGACACTGTCATCTGCAGCTTTTGCCTGATCGACTCGATCAATTCTACCAGCTAACTCCATTCTTTTCCCATTTTTCAGTGAGAATGATAATGGCGGCAGTTTTCCGTTTGGTCCAAATCCTAATTCCAAACCAATAGGTGAAAAACCACTCACTTTAGCATGCTCACTTAAAACAACAGAGGCACGGGTAATAATTTGCTCCAATTTCCTTTTTATATAATGATGTCTCTCTGAACTTAATAATATTTCATTTTGCAGTTTAGGGGCTAAAGTCATGACTGCTTCCTTCGAGAGCTCTTCACATTGTTTCCTTGAAAGCTCTGCCCAAGAAAGGTTTTGTTCATTGACAATATCCGCAATCTGTTTTAAGGCTGCATGAAACAACTCCCCTATATCAGGAGCCTCTAACCGATATACTTGGCGGTCGCGGAGCTTTAAACCGTGCTGAGCGAAATGAGAAAAAGCACAAGAGTTATATAGTTCCATTCTGGAAACACTCGCTTGAATGGCTTCGCCATATAATTCATCTGCTGTCTCTGTTGAAAGTTTTACGACTGGGTTCGAATAAAACAGGCTTGAAAACACTTTTTGGGCCTTGTCCTTCCCTGAACTCTCGAGATAGTAGTTATAAACATCCCACCAAACATCAGAAATAGGATATCCTCGTTTTTTCCATTGCAGTTGGGAATTGAGATAAGACAACGTAGTTGTAAAATTTGAAATAAAACCTAGTTGACTCCGTTCCGAAACTTGTGATGGATCTGAAACGTAGAAAAGCTCATTTGCATTTGGAAACATATCTTTTAATCTCTTAATATACGATGAAGGAATTAACGCTTTTCCTTCATCATTCGCAAGTGGAAAACACACAAAAAGAGCTTCAGATGGTGCGGTAAAAGCTTTATAGGCTAGATAGTTTTCATCGAGCAACCTTGTCCTGCTGCTCGGTGCAATATTGACCCCAGCTGCCAAAAGCATTTCCCTGTCTTCATCTGAAAGAATCCCTTCATCCGAAATTTTCGCCGGCAGTATTCCTTCAGTGACACCCACCACAAAGACAATTTTTATTTCATTCAGCCTTGATTTTTCTAAATCCCCAACCAAAACCTGGTCCAGTGCAGGTGGAATAAGTGAAAAATGTAAGGATTCAAAACCTGACTCTAACACCGCCGCGAATGACTTTAATGAGACTGGCTCATCCCCAAGTATTTCAACATATTCATCGAGCAGATCAATGACAGCATTCCAGACTTGTTCGTGCTCACGCATTTTTACAAGATTACCCTTTTTCTCGGCATCTGCCTTCCACTTTTCAAGCTTTGCGGGGACATCCAATTCCTCTAGTAATAAATAGATGGCTTCGCAGAGTTTTCTTCCTGAATCCGCTTTTTTCAATCTTCTTGATAGACGTAATAACGGCGCTGTTATCATCAGTTTTAATTCATTTAACTCTTGTTCCATTTCTTTTTCTGCATCAGTTTGAGAGTTAACCTCTAATTCCAGCCCTCTAATTCGTCGATAGCTCCAACGATCTTTTTTCGTCCATTTACTTCCGTTTATTCCGTAAGCCAGACAATAATTTTCTAGCTTGTCCATTCTCTCGCGCATTTTTGCGGTATTTTCCTGGATAGGGAATAATAATTCTGTCTTAATCACTCTAAATACCGGTTCATAGCGCCAATAAGAATTAATCACTTCAAGACTTGATCGGATTAATTCAATTAAAGGATGGTTCATCATCGTCCTTTTTTGATCAATAAAATAGGGAATCTGATGATCGTTGAAAACTGGTTCAACAATCTCATGATAGTCCCCCCCATTTCTGATTAACAATGCGATATCCCGGTACCTGAAACCCTTTGTTCTAACAAAATCACGAATCTCTCTGGCAATCCCTTCGATCTCGGCTCTTCTATTTACTGCTTGGCAAATATTAATTTGGGACGTATCCAAATATGGTACAACAGGCCGCGTATCAAATTTTTCTTCCAGATGACGCAATGATGGCTCAGTCCACTTTTTTTGCTCTTTTAAAAAGACTGGCTGCTCCATCTCGATCCCGTTTGCTTTAGCTAAATCATAAATGGAAAAACAAGTTCCACCAGATAAGCGGAATAAGTCTAGTTCATCAGGAGCTGAACCAACGGATAATTGATCGGTGGTTAGTGCGATTGATACGGTTTTACAATGCTTCATTAATTCCAACATTACACCATATTCCTGAGGTGAAAAACTATCAAAACCATCGATATATATTTCTGCATCCTTTAAATAGGTTGAATGGGACACTTTCTCCGCTAAGAGTGTAAAGTAATCCTCTGAATCAATATATTTACCAAAAATTTCATCCTCGAACTTTTTATAAATAATTTCTAAATCTTTGATTTTATCATTTAAGGCATTAGCGGCCGTTGCATCACCATTTGATTGAAATGCGTTATGAATTAACTCCTCTGGCCTTATACAATATCTTTTAAATTCAGTTATCATTTGCTCAAGCTGTTTGATAAATCCAGTTTTATCGGCAGCACGCTGAAAAAGTCCTAGCTGTTCCTTTTGCTCTTCAATAATTTTGCGAATGAGCATACTCATGCCTACACTGCTTAAATGAATTCGGCTAATCCCGCCTGTTTCTTGCAAAATCCGCCACGCTAGTCGTGAAAAACTATATACTTGAGCGCGGATCATTCCGCCGATAGCAGGGTCTGTTGCCAAGCGATATTCAGATAAAAAAGTCATCTGTTCAGGAACAATATAAATGATCGGTGTACCTTCTGGCTTTTCTTGCAGCCGCTCCTTTATTTCTTCTATGAACATAGCAGTCTTGCCGCTTCCTGAACGCCCGATTACCATTCTTAATGACATGTAAAAACCTCGCTTTCCACAACCACTCTTAAACTTTTATATCTCCCATTCTATCACAAAATAAGCACAAACGTTTGGAATACCCATATACAGATTCAAGCCATAAATGGTAAATTCTACGGTTCTATAACAGGAAGTTGATCTCCGCTCCAGGTGCGAGCGGTTCGCGGGCGTGCCGGGGAGCCTCCTCGGTGCTTAAGCGCCTGCGGGGTCTCCCCTGCCCCGTACTCCCGCAGGAGTCTCGCACCTTCCGCTCCAATCAACTTGTGCTAATATCAATAATGCTTAACATGCCAAGACAAAAAAACACGATTGTTCATCGTGTATAGTGCCTTCATCTCTTTATTTAAAAATGGACGTCCATTTCATTTAATGGCCAGTAGCGTAAATCGACTTTCCCTACTACTTGACTAGCGTTTATAAAACCAAATTGTCGGCTGTCCCAACTTCCTAAACGATTATCACCAAGAACAAATAATTTTCCGTCAGGGACTGTATTTTCACCGGTAATTTCTTTTAAGCTGAAATCACCAGTAATCCTTATTCCAGGAGATTTTTGTTTATACACATTTAAAAACGGTTCATCATACTTATGCCCATTAATATACAATAGGTCATTTCGGTATTCAATCTTGTCACCTGGCAGGCCAATAATTCGTTTGACAAAATCCTCTTTTTCATTGGCATGAAAAACAATCACATCGAATCGATTCAATTCCCCCACTTGATAACCCAGCTTATTAACTACCAGCTTGTTCCCATCCTGAAGCGTTGGCATCATTGATTCGCCTTCTACTACATAATTTGAAAAGAAAAATGTACGAATAAAAGCAAAAATAATGATTCCAATCGCAAAAGCCTTAGCCCATTCCATGCCTTCCTTTTTCCATTCAATCTTCATTAACGCTCCTCCGTCTCTCCTGTTTATAGTTTCTATCTATTTCACCATTATGGTCAGTTTCCATGCTCTTATTCATTCTGCCCTCAATTCTTTTACCAACAAACCAAAGAATGAATATAATAAGCAATACTACAACAGTCCGAAGCGGCTTCGTCAGCAATGACTGGATATCATAGCCTACAAAACTAATTGTGAATATCATCACCATCTTCCCGATACACACAGCTAGCATGTATTGAGAAAGACGAATTTTAGAAAGACCTGCAACTATATTCACTACAGCTGAGGGGGTAAATGGAAAACATAGCATTAAAAAGAGGGGGCCGAATCCATGACGATCCAGCCAATCCATTAATTTACGAACCTGAGGGTGCTTGGACAAGAAAGATAATAACTTTTGCTGCCCAAACTTTCTGACAAGTAAAAATACGAGCATAGCCCCCATACAAGCACCGAACCATGAGTATAAAAATCCTAACCAAAGTCCAAAAGCACTGGCATTAGCCATTACAAATATAAACAATGGGAGAAACGGCAAAAATGCCTCAATGACAATAAGCATTATGCCAGGTATGGGGCCAAGGGCTCGGTATTCCCGAATTAAATTCATTATATGTTCAAGCGTAAACCATGCTCTTAATGATTCAATATCCATCCTATTTCTCCTCATTTTTTTACGAATTAGCAGTGTAAATAATTACTTTGTGATAAATTGATGAAGTGCCTCTTTATTTTTTTCAACATTGATATCTAATACGGCTCCTTCTCCAGCTATACGCGCATCTGAATAGCTATTTTCAACAGGAATTCGTAACGTATCAATATTTCCACGATCATTTGAAAAGAAATCCTTCGCCATAAATGTTATGTCTGAAGTTTTCATATTTGTATTCACATAAGGAGTCACTACACCAATCAGTTTAGGGAGCTTTGGAATTGTTTGCAGTCCCATCAATTGATCCCCGATTGCCTTAACCGCCTTTTGTTGACGTTCTACCCTTCCAAAATCCCCGATAGCATCATGACGGTAGCGGACATAACCAAGCATTTCCTCTCCATTTAATTTTTGCAGACCTGGCTCTAAAGTTACATCAATATTTTTTGACATTTTTTTCTCTACATCGATTTCTACCCCATTTGGGAATGCTTCATCAATAAGTTGCACAAAGCCTTGAAAATCGACAATGACATAATATTGAAGGTCAATATCAAAATTGTGCTTAATTGTTTGCCTCATTAATTCTGGTCCACCGCGTGCGAATGCTGAATTAACTTTGTGTTTACCATGCCCTGGAATTTCGAGGTAACTGTCCCTCATAATTGAGGTTAATTTAAAGGTTCCTTTGTCTTCATTATAATGAACAATCATGATAGTATCTGCGCGAGACTTTTCTTTTCCTCTTGCATCACTGCCAAGCAAAAGGATATTCGTTCCCCCATACTGATCTTTTTGCCCTTCGAAGGTATAGACAACATTTGATGCGTTTTTATCAATTTTTTTTAATGATTGGTTAACGCCCTGCTTGTACTGAAAATAAGCATAGCCTGCAACTGCCCCAATTAAAAGTAAGAATATCAGTAACACTGATGGCCATCGTTTCTTTCTCTTCACTTGATGTTTATCAGATCTCATTTGATTATCACCTATTCATCCATGTTTTTTATGCTCCTATTTATAAGACTGTTTTTTCTTTTTAGGGGTTTCTTCATTTAATTCATTTTCCCCCATCAGATATCCTTCTATTAATAAAAACTTTCTCATATAACAACTGCAATTTTCAATAAATAAAACTCGACCAAATGACGCGTTTTGTTTATGTATAGTCCTATTGCTTTTAATGTTCCTTTTTTGTAAAATAAAAAAGGAACATTTGTTCCCATAAAAGTGAAAGGTGTGGCTGAAAATGACCAGAATCCCCGAAGATGATCGAGACATAATGGAGAAGGCAATGTATTTGCCAATGGTTCTAATTATCTTAAACCGGGATTTATCCGTTGTCGAAAAGAGCCCTTTTAAACTCAAACAACCCTATTTAGATTTGATTGAGGAAACGATGAAGGAAATTCAGAAGGAATTGGCGGAAGTTAAACAATATATGAAAAAAAATAAACTTCAAGTAATTGAAAAAAAACGGGACGATGCTTTTACTTTATACAGGTTTATTTATAAAGGCTACGAAGAAAACCATAATTACTTTAACCCAAGGATACGTAATAAGGTCCAAGAAATAATGGAGGCCTACTTATTAAAAAAACATCTGTCCCATTAATTGTATAGAAATAACCAACCTTATTCGGGACCCTTCGAATGGGCATCGTACTCTAGGGAGCTTTCTAGAGCATTTATTAACTGGGGTCCATTTGCTTTATTAGAGAACTTTCTCCCATTACTTTCTATTCTTTGCATGAGCTTTGTTTTTAATAATGATGTTCTTAACATCTGTCCTTCTATTGTACTTACCGGAACTGGAAATATATGTGATTGCTTGTTACGGAAAATGATCATTGTCTTTTGTGCGGCTACGCGGCGATAACATTCCACATGTTCAAATGCTATCCAAATACACTCAGGTTTTAACGGCGAAACTGTAGGGAAAAAATAGATGTGGTAAGTTGGTTCAATGATAATTGAAAGTTTTCGGAAATAACCAATTAGCAGCCGTGTACCTCTTTTCCTGCTTTCGTAATCGACACCATAATAATTGCAACTTTTTTTAATCAGATCCAAGGGCTTAAGGGGTAACAAGAATTCATCTTCTACTTCAACTACACGTGAATAAATTTTACTTCCATAAACCACCGGTTCTACAAACATCGTACGTGAATTGATTTCATAATCTTCGATCTCGGTTTGCTTCAATTCATTCAACTCCCTTTTCATTTTATCCATCATTATCTTAACACTCCTTGTTTTTTATTCCCTTACTTTTCTGAACTGTTCCTAAATTATTCACAAAATTTAGGAGAAATAAATATTTAACTGAAAATTTTAAAATTAATGATATTCTTCAAAAAAAACCATATAATTTTAAAAAGCATCAGAGGTGATTTTCATGAATGAAAAATCATACACGGAATTAATGAAACTTGGTGCCATGAAACGCAATCGCTTGAAAGAGAATTTTGTCCAGGATTTATACATCGACATGCTGTTGTCCGAAATTCAGCTAACAGTCGAAAAAGAAAAATTACTGCAAAAAATCGACGCGGCCATTGATTCCCGAGACAAAAAATCATTTCTCCTGTTATCCATGCAACTAAAGGAAATTTACAAAAAGTTTGGAACGTAAAAACTTTAACTGCCGTCAGGACTGACGGCTTTTTTCGTTTCATCAAATGCTTGTCTAATGAAGGAACATACTATTTAAAAATATTTCCACTTCCTTTGAGTAATTTTATGTAACAAAAAAGGCTGTAGACATATATTGATGTCTCAGCCCTTTTTATGTTGGCACCTATTTATTCCTTTGGTTCACTTCATACTCTTCAAGCATCGATATCCGATCAAGCATGGAAGGATGAGTATACCTGAAGATTTTTACTAATAACGGCGGATTTACTTGACTTAAACCAGAACGAGTTAATTCCTGAAAAGAAGTAATCGCAGCCTCTGAATTTTTAGTCATTTCAATCGCATATTTATCGGCGCGTGTTTCCTGATAACGAGAAGTAAAATTAGTAAATGGACTGGCAGCAAACAGAAGCATCGAAAGGATCATAAAAAATAATGGAAGTGAACGAATATCTCTTACATCCGAGATTTTCAATTCGCTGCCCCATCGTTTGGTTGCCCAATTCATAATTCTATAGGTCAAATACAAACCAAGCAGTGATATCAAAAGGTACCCAGCTATTCCAAAATAAATATGTTTTTCTATATAATGGCACATTTCATGAGCCATTATGAATAAGATTTGATTATCAGATAGTTTATTTAAGGTAGTATCCCATAGGACAATCCGGGCATTAGAACCGATCCCCGTGACATAGGCATTTAAAGCATTGGTTTCTTCTGACTTATTCACTTCAAATACATGGGTAGCTGGAATTTGAGCCCTTTCGGCCAGTGTCAAGATTTTTGTTTCCAATGCTTTATCTTTTAAAGGATAAAAGTCATTATATAACGGGTCAATCACAACTGGCTGGAGAAACATCATAAATAATGTAAATGGAATAGATAAAAGCCACCCATACAGCCACCAGCGTTTTTGACTTTTCTTCATCAACCAGTATAATACCGGGACAATGATCAGCCAGGTCCCATAATTAAGCCAAAAATCTATTACCTCATCTTTCATCCAGGAAGCAAACGACTGGGTCGAAATATTATAGGTTTTTGATAAATTAAAACTAATATAGCTTAATGGAAATGTCGCCAAATAAGCGAAAACAGATAACCAAATCAAATATATAGCTGTTTGCAGCAGTTTATACTTAGTGGAGTTTTCAGCCCAATTCTTGATTGCTTTAGATAAACCGAATAATAATATTAAGAAGTAAATGAGCCATTCTAAGGGAGTAGATAAGAAAAATAATAAATTTCTTATTTTGGAGTACTCCTCACTCAACATAAGTTCCCTTCCATTCAAAAAGGTGGACGGGTCCGCCCTCGACCCTTCATATTCAAATGGAAGGCTCGAATCAGCAAAATAGAATAAATACCAATAAATAATCAATCCATATAGAATGTAGCCCACGACCGCATAGACTCCCATTTTTCTCGCCACGATTTATCCCCCTTTTTGTACAAACTCTCTATACTTAGTTTAGTTAAAAAAGGACAAATTAGAACAATTAAAATGCAAGTGTTTCGGCACTGGAGCCTAGATAATAAAAAAGCCGGTTTTAAATACCGACTTACATAAGATATGAATATATGGATAGAACAGCGATAGATCCAATGACTACTACGATGACATTAGCCCCTAATATTGCCGCAATAAAAGCAGCTACTGCCCCTATTACCCCATACCAGATATCTTCCTTCTGAATAAAAATAATCGCTGGGAAAATTAAAGCCCCTAGTGTAGCATAAGGAACATTTTTTAGAACTCCTTGAATAAAAGGAGGCAGTTCTTTCCCTTTAAATAAAACAAAAGGCATCATACGCGGTATATATGTAACCAAACCCATCCCAAGAATCATCCAAACGATTTCAGCTTTCATTTCTTACACTCCGATTCCTTTTAATTACTTCAACTGATTCGATAATGACGGCTGATAAAATGGTTGCGGTAACAATTGCCCAGCCTTGAGCCATGAGGTCTCCAATGGTAAAAATCGAATTAAATATCGCGCCTAGTACTGCTAGAAATACTACCTTTACGCTTTTTTTCATGGATGGGACTAGAAGTCCAATAAACATGGCATATAGCGCGACCCCCATGCTTTCCTGCAGGGTTTGAGGCAGGTTAGCTCCAATCAAATGACCCAGTCCAGAAAAAACTACCCAACTAGAATATGATACCGAGATAACACCAAATAAAAAGCCAGTTGCCGCCGGTCCCTCTTTTGTAGCAACCACTGAAAATGTTTCATCCGTTATCCCAAATGAATAAATTAACTTATTAATTAGATGGTCCTCTTCAACTTTTTCATTCAAGGATGTACTCATTAGGAAATGACGAATATTTACAATAAACGTTGTTAAAATAATTTCAAATATTCCTGTACCATAGGCGATCAGACTAAGTGATATGTATTGGGATGCACCTGCAAATACAATTAAACTCATTAACACCGTTTCGGATAGAGATAGTCCCGAAGTCTTAGCGAGAAGACCAAAGGTCAGTGCAATTGGAAAATAGCCAATTCCGATACTTATCCCGGCTTGAAGTCCTTTTTTAAATTCCGACGATTCTTTACTAAAAGCTAAATCCGCCAACTCTATTCCTCCCCTTGTTGCACTTACACATTTAAGAATAAATAATAGCAAATTTTCAGTCAAAATAAAATAAAAAAACATGGCGCCAAGCACCATGTTTCGTTATTTCCCTTTAAAGGCTGGCTTTCTTTTTTCAGCGAAAGCTTGCAATGCTTCGATTCGATCTTCTGTTGGGAGTGTTACTTCGTATGCTTTTCTTTCTATTTGTAATCCTGTGTTTAGATCCGTATTCATCCCATTTTTAATAGCAAACTTGGCTTGTTGCAATGCAATAGGCCCATTTGCCAGTAATTGCGAACAAAAGGCTGAACACGCTGTCATTAAATCTTTTCTCTCTACAACTTTTGTCAGCAGTCCAAAGGCATAAGCCTCATCAGCGGACAAGCGGCGTGCTGTCAAAATGAGTTCCAAGGCCTTCGCCTGACCTATTAAGCGTGGTAAACGTTGTGTCCCTCCTGCACCTGGAATGATAGCAAGACTCGTTTCCGTTAACCCCAATAGTGCTTCTCTTGCTGCAAAACGGAAATCACAAGCCAAAGCTAACTCCATTCCTCCACCAAAAGCAAATCCATTTATTGCGGCAATAGTCGGTTGGGGCAGACTATCAATTGCCGTAAAAACCTCATTAATTTTATATAGATTTCGCTTCACTTGTTCGTCAGTTAATGATTTTCGTTCCTTTAAATCAGCCCCCACGCTAAATGCCTTTTCACCGGCACCAATAAAAAGAACAGCCTGAACTTTTGGATTTATTCTAATTTCTTCAACCGTTTTCTGTAAATCAAGTAATGTCTCATAATTAAACGCATTTAAAGAATCGGCCCGATTAATTGTGACAACTGCCAAATGATTATTAAACTCCAGCAAAATTGGCTCCACCATGCTCCCCCTTATTAGGGCAGGTTAACACAACCTGTCCTCTGAAGTAAATTCTAGTTTCTGGTTTCGACTACCTGTGTCTTTAGTGCCCTTCTTAAGATTTTCCCAGTTGTATTCTTTGGAAGTTCATCAATGAATTCAATCAAAGAAGGAATTTTATATTTGGCTAAGTGCTCCTTGCAATAATCTAGTAATTGTTCTGTTGTTAGTTCAGGGTCCCTGCTGACAACAAAGGCTTTTACAGCCTCCCCGAGATCTAGGTCTGGAACGCCGAGAACAGCCACTTCGACAACATCTGGATGGTTATAAATAACCTCTTCCACTTCACGCGGATAGACATTATAGCCGCCTACTAGGATGAGATCCTTTTTTCGATCGACAATATAAAAGTACCCATCTTCATCCATTCTGGCAAGGTCCCCAGTATGAAGCCAGCCATTTCGAATAGTCGTTATGGTTTCTTCGGGCATTTTATAGTACCCTTTCATGACATTAGGACCTCTCACAACCAATTCTCCTACCTCGCCAATGGAGACTTCTTCACCAAGCTCATTAAAGACTTTATTTTCAACGTGGAGGATGGATGTCCCGATTGACCCTGGCTTTCGAGGGCGGTCAAGCGGATTAAAGCAAGTAACAGGAGAAGCCTCAGACAACCCATAGCCTTCAGAAATGACAACAGTAAACTTTTGTTCAAAATTCTTTAAAAGGGCTACGGGTAAGGAAGCCCCTCCTGAGATACATAGGCGTAAAGATTTTAAGTCTTCAGGATTTCCATCAGGATATTGAAGAAGGAAATTATACATGGTTGGGACACCTGCAAAAACAGTAGCTCTATTCTCTTTAACTAATCCAAAAATTTCCTTTGGACTGAATTTTGGAGTGATTAATAGCGTTGCTCCACTTAATAATGGTGCATTTAAGGCAACAGTCAAACAGAAAACATGGAACATAGGAAGGACAGTCACTACCTTATCATCGGAATTCATTTTCAAATATTCGCTCACATCTTTAGCATTACTATATAAATTTCTATGCGTTAACATTGCACCCTTAGGTTGACCTGTCGTACCTGATGTATAAAGAATGACAGCTGTATCATCGTCCTGGAGCTCAGGTCCCTTAAAGGTTAAGTCTCCAGCTGCAATTACCAATGAAAACGATTTCATTTTTAGAGAGCATGATAGATTCTCAATTTTCGATTCTACATTGCTATTTGGAGCTGTTTCACAAAAAATATAATGTTCTACTTTGGGAAGGGAGGTGTGAATTTTTTCAACTAATGGGATTGCCAAGTCAAGCCCGATAACTGCTTTAACGTCACCATTATTTAATATATAGCCAATCTCATCGGCAGTATAGATAGGATTTACTGGGATAACAGTTGCCCCCAATCGTAATGCACCATATAAGCTGATTACAAAGTGCGGCGAGTTCCCCAGCAATATGGCAATATGATCCCCTTTTTTCACCCCTAATTTTTCTAAACCGGATGCAAATTTAGTAATTGCACCATCTAATTCAGCATAAGTACAGATTTGGTTCATAAAATAATAGGCTGGTTTAGCAGCAAAGTTCTTCGCTGATTCTTCAAACTTTGATAAAAGATTCATATTCTCCCTCCTGTTGAATGAATGTTCATTCACAAAATTACAGCAATTTTCTAAACTTATTATATTAAAAGTACAGAACCTATACAAGTATAATACTTGAAAATTCAGATAAAAAGATAGCACAGCATTTGAAAATGCTGTGCCTCACTTCTTAATATAACAAATTTAAAAAATCTTTCTTGTCAATATTTCCAAAGTAATGGGTAGTGTCAACATCTGCAAGAGCCTTTTCAATTTCATTTTTTTCATATCGCGCGCCCGTTAACTTTGCCTCAATTTCACTTACATCCCCCACACCAAAAAAGTCGCCATAGATTTTACAATTTTCAATGACCCCCTTATTGACCTCTAAACGAACATCAATACTGCCTACAGGGAAGCGGTGCGAATGCTGTAAATTGAACTTAGGCGATCTTCCATAGTTCCAATCCCAGCTTTGGTAACGTTCTTTTGAAAGTTGGTGAATTTTTTCCCAATCTTCTTCCGTAAGAAGATATTCTGGCACTTCCTCTTGCCCCTCAAATATATTCTTTAACAGTAAGGATCTGAATTCACCAACTTCTATCTTTTCAGTAAGAAACTCAGAAATATTGGCAACCCGGCTGCGGACAGATTTAATTCCTT
Source organism: Neobacillus sp. KR4-4 (assembly GCF_042136325.1). NCBI lineage: Bacteria > Bacillati > Bacillota > Bacilli > Caryophanales > Bacillaceae > Neobacillus > Neobacillus sp. KR4-4. The sequence continues at coordinate 51,243 of NZ_JBHHJU010000013.1, read as the reverse complement.
TGGACTCGATTTTATCCTTTTTAACTTTTAACGCTGAGACGACATTTTCTATTTCGGAATTCAGCATTAACGTCCCATGGCTAAACATTCTACCCTTGGTTGAAAATTGGGCATTTCCAGAAATTTTTCTGCCTCCGACCTCAATGTCATTTCTGCCGCTTAATTCGGCGTTTACTCCTAATTTTTTTAATGCCTTCACAACCGGTTCAGTAAATTTACGGAAATTATGAAAACTCTCCCCGTCATCCTTTGTGATAAAACTAAAGTTTAAATTACCAAGATCATGATAGACCGCACCGCCGCCGGACAGTCTCCGGACAACTTTAATGCCGTTACCTTCCACATACTCTGTATTAATTTCTTCAATGGTATTTTGGTTCTTACCGATTATGATAGAGGGTTCATTTATATAAAATAATAAATACGTTTCATTAATATCAAGATTTTTCAGCGCGTATTCCTCAATCGCCAAATTTATCCTTGGATCAGTGACTCCTTTATTATCAATAAATAACATAATAGTTGATGGCCCCTTTTTATAGTGAAATAGATTGAAATTCTTCTGCAAGCCTAATTATACCCGCAAACTGACTTGATGCTTCAGTAATTAACTGAGGTAAGGACCCATAGTGAGGCAAATGTGTTAAAACTAATTGCTTCACTTCTGCTTTATGTGCAAACTTTCCCGCGTCAATACTGTTCATGTGCCCTGCTGATTTTCCATTTTGATGTCCATAAAAGTTACATTCACAAAGTAGTAAATCAGCATTGCGACTGAACTCAATAAACTCCTCTTTATACGAACTATCACCTGTATAAACAATTGCTTTTCCATCTGCTTCTATTCTCATTGCGTAGCACGGGGCCGGGTGGTCTGTTCTAAGAAAAGAAACATGAAATGGACCTATGGTGAGAACCTCACTAGGATTATAAGAAACCCCTTTTGTTATATCTTTATAGGTTAATTTGTTAAATTCAGATTGATCCAAATCATGACCATATAGAGGCAATGTTTGAGTCTTCTTTCCTAAAAATCCTTGGATTAATCTTGCATGCTGTAAGACGCCAATATCTGCGATGTGGTCAGGATGGTAATGCGAAAGGATTACCGCATCTAGTTCCTCAGGCTGGGTAACATTTTGTATCTTAGAAAGTACCCCGCTTCCACAATCCATTAACAATTGAAAGCCATCATGTTCAAGCAGATAACCAGAACTAGCTTCATTCTGCTTCGGATATCCACCCCAATAACCAATAACCGTAAGTTTCAAAATAACGCCTCCACCTTCATAGTGTAAATTACAAGCAGAAGAAAGAAGCTGCCAGCAATGTACAGCTTCGTTTTAGAAATTTTCTTTTTTTAAATAATCTAATACATTTTGGACGGCTGCCTCGCCTTGATCAATACAATCAGGAAGTCCGACACCGCCATAAGAAGCACCTGCTAAAAATACCCCAGGCAGCTCGGCATTCATATGCTCTATGATGTCCGTTACACGTTGTTTATGTCCCACTGTATATTGAGGCATAGAATTTTTCCAGCGGGAAATAATTGAAAAATCAGGATTCGTCGTGATATCCATGATCTTTTTCAAGTCATCCAAGACAATCTTGATAATCCGGTCATCAGAGAGATCGACGATTGTTTCTTCTCCTGCTCGTCCCACATAACAACGTAAGAGTACTTTCCCTTTTGGTGCTGAATGAGCCCATTTTTTATGTGTCCACGTACAAGCAGTAATTGAATAATCGTTGTTTCTAGAAACGACGAAACCTGTTCCGTCAATATCATTTTTCACAGCTTCTTCAGGAAAAGCTAGAGCAACGGTGGCTACTGATGTAGAAGGGACTGTTTTAAAAGGATCAAAAAAGTGATAATCCGCAAACATTGACTGTGTTATCTTATGAGGAGTAGCTGCGATAATGCTATCCGCCACTAATGTTTCCCCATTATTGAGATATACATCATATTTATTACCGTGCTTAGTAATTTTATCAACTCGATGACCTTTTAAGATCGTTTTTGGATCTATTTTGGCTTCTATGGCCTCAGCAAACGATTGCAATCCAGTTTTAAAGGTTAAAAATGCACCTTTCGCTTTTTCCTTGCTAACAGGCGTTTTCGGTTGGGAAGGAGTGGATTTTTTCATACCAATGATCAGGCTTCTGTATTTCTGTTCTACTTCATAAAATTGTGGAAAAGTAGACATGAGGCTTAATTGATCAATATCTCCCGCATAAATCCCAGACAATAACGGTTCAATTAAGTTTTCAACCACTTCATCTCCAAGTCTTCTTCTGAAGAATTCACCTAAGGATTGGTCTTTTCCACTTTCTGATTTTGGTAGAATGAAATCCGCTGCAGCTCTTAATTTACCAGGAATGGAAAAAAGATCAGTTGTGAGAAAAGGTCCAACTTCGGTTGGTATTCCCATAATTGAACCACCGGGCATAGAGTGAAGTTTCTCATTAACTAAAACGTATGATTTACCTGTTGAATTATGGACTAATTGATCTTCCATTCCTACTTCCTTTGCAAGCCTGCTAATACTTAACTTCCGGGCTAAAAATGAATCCGGCCCTCTCTCAATTGTAAAACCGTCCCTTATAACAGTTTGCATTTTGCCGCCGAGACGATGTGATGCTTCGATAAGTTTCAACTCAATAGGGAGATTCTCTTCCTGAATTGCTTTTTGAAGATAAAAAGCTGAGGTAAGCCCAGCAATCCCTCCCCCGATAATGATAATTTTTTGTTTTTCTTCCGCCACGGTGGTCACCTTCCTTCAACACACATTCTAAAGCCTATTCTGCAGTCATTTTTAGGACGACGGTCGATAATGCATCAATAAATTCTTCCTTAGCATTAGGCATTTCCGGTCGATAATAATTAACACCTAATTCTTCCGTCACTTTTCTACATTCAAAATCATTATCATACAACACTTCAAGGTGTTCACATACAAACCCTACTGGTGCATATACAAATGCTTTATAATGATGGGCATGGTACAAATCTCTGGTTAAATCCTGAACATCAGGACCAAGCCATGGTTCTGGAGTTTGCCCAGCACTTTGCCATCCTACCACATAATTTTTTATTCCTGCCTGTTTTGCAATAAGGTCAGCAGTTTCTTGAAGCTGGCTTGGGTATGGATCCCCAAACTGTAGAATCTTTTCAGGCAGACTATGTGCGGAAACAATCAGAACAGATTGATCCTTCTCATCTTGAGGCATTCCTGCAAATACTTCCTTTACCTTGTCCACCCAATAATCAATAAACTTCGGTTCCTGATACCAACTGTCAATGGCTCTTATTTTAAGCTTTCCGCCTAATTTTTCTGCTTCTTCGCTGGCTCTTCCATTATAGGATTTAATACTGAAAGTAGAATAGTGAGGAGCAAGAACGATACTAATTGCTTCTTCGATTCCATCATCATGCATTTGTTTCACTGCATCTTCGATAAAGGGGGTAATGTGTTTTAACCCAAGATACATTTTGAATTCTATCTCCTGTTGAACACTATTTAAATGTTCTTCGAGCTTTTCTGCTTGCAGCAGGGTAATCTTTGCTAAAGGGGAAATCCCTCCAATAGCCTCATACCGGCTTCGAAGTTCTTCTATCATTTCTGGAGTGGGCTTCCGTCCATGCCTAATATGGGTATAGTATCCCTCTAAATCATCTAATGTATATGGGGTACCGTAAGCCATTACAAGTAAACCCATTTTCTTTTTTGTCATGTTCGCACCTCATTTATAAATCTGTTCGCTAGTTCCCATTCAAATGTTTGGGCTGGGTCACTAAAAGCTGTGATGCCCCTAATGACCCATTAGATCGGCCCATCTTATTGTGCCAAAAAATTGAACTCCTTACCAATTTTAAACCTTAAAATGGGATATTATCGATTTAATTTTGATGCTGAATACTCATGGACAAATGAAGTTAATCTTTTTAATGTTTCTGGATTAACAGAAGGGAATACCCCATGACCTAAATTAAAAATATAGCCATCGCGTTCCATTCCTTGGTCTAAAATCGCCTTTGCTCTTTCTTCAATAACATCCCATGGGGCTAACAAAATAGCTGGATCCAGGTTTCCTTGAACCGTTTTATCGATTCCCATTTCTCTTGCTTGGTGAATTGGTAAACGCCAATCTAAGCCTACCACATCAAGCGGAAGGTCATTCCATTCTAATGCAAGATGACTCGCACCCACACCGAACATAATTAAAGGAACATTTTCCTCTTTTAATGATGTAAAGATCCGGTTCATGATAGGTTTAATAAAGTAACGATAATCCTCCACATTTAATGCTCCTACCCATGAATCAAAAATCTGAATTGCCCTTGCACCGGCTTTGATTTGCGACTTTACGTATGTAATGATCATATCGCCAAGTTTGTCCATTAATGCAAACCATGCCTTCGGCTCCGTGTACATAAACGCCTTGGTCTTATTATAGTTTTTAGAAGGTCCGCCTTCGATCATATAACTTGCCAGTGTAAAAGGTGCACCGGAAAAACCGATTAGCGGCACGGATAACTGCTCTTGTGTTAATAATTTAATGGTGTCCAATACATAGGGAACGTCTTCCTCAGGATTAATTTCACCCAGTTTTTCCACATCCTCTAAAGAACGAATGGGATTGTCAATAACAGGTCCAATCCCTCCCTTTATTTCTACCTCCATGCCAATCGCAGGAAGGGGTGTCATAATATCTTTATAAAGTATCGCCGCATCAACGTTATATTGTTCAACAGGTAAGCGAGTTACATACGCACATAACTCAGGCTGGTGGGTGATTTCAAAAAGGGAGTACTTTTCTTTAATCGCTCTATACTCCGGCTGCGATCTGCCTGCCTGACGCATATACCAAACAGGAACATGATCAATCTTCTCTCCCCTTGCTGCTTTTAAAAATGTTTCATTAATTGTTCTTGCCATTACTATAGTCCACCTTTCAAAACACATGTCTGTTGTCCATTTTAATATATATAGCTTGAATTTAAAACTTACTGATTCTTAATAAACTGTATTTACTATATCTATTAATCCTATTTGTGTATAGCTAACGATATTAACTGTCAAAAAAGTGTCGTTTTTACGTTTTAAAATTTGTTAAATTCGACAGAATGCTTCGCAATATTTTTTCACTTTTTCCTCTCACCACTCAGGGCGATTTTCATATCCTGTATTACATCCAACAGGGCTATAGCCCCCTGGATGAAGAAAGGAGGGAATAGTATGATTGTCGAGCTTACTGCTCTTCATTGGATCTATGTGACGTTTATTGTCCTTATTATCGGATTTATGGTCATGAGAAGGGACACGTCGATTGTATGTATTGTAGGTATTTTCCTCATTGCTATTACCGCAACAGGTTCGTTAAGTCATTCAATCAGCAGCATTTTTAACAGTTTCAGTTATGCCATTACAGAATTATTATCTACCATTCTTGTTATTTCAATAATTGTTGCGATGAGCAACACATTAACCGTAACTGGAATAAATGATGTTATGATTTCACCTTTTCGAAAGTTAATCCGTAACCCAACTCTAGCGTATTGGACGATTGGGATATTAATGATGGTGATCTCCTGGTTTTTCTGGCCGTCCCCTGCTGTTGCACTTCTAGGTGCTGTTCTTCTTCCGGTTGCGATTCGGGCAGGACTTCCAGCACTTGGTGTTGCCATGGCAATGAACTTGTTTGGTCATGGAATCGCTTTATCCGGAGAAAAAGTGTGTTATTATAAGGTACATAAATATCTTATTAATTGGAGTGAAACACATTGTATAAACCATTCTCACAGGCTGACTATAAGCCTTCTGATAAGCCTAAAGCATTGTATTTAAGAAAGTCTAAGAAAAGTAGAGGAAAGACTGAAGTTGAAACAATAGAAAGCCATTTAAAGAGTTTGACTGGCTTCTGCGAGGAACAAGGCTGGAATGATTATGTTATCTATAATGATTATGTGGCAAAGTCTACAAACCTAAACAGAGTAGAATATAAAAAGATGCTACAAGCTTGTTTAGATGGAAAGCACGATTTAATCATTGTTGTAGAAGAGTCAAGATTATATCGTACAGTATATGAACAAACGAATGTATATGAGGAATTGAAAGGCACTGACATAGCTATCCTTTCAATACGTGAGGGCTATATCTTCCCTAACGATAGAAATCAGTTTTTAACTAATATTATTCGTGGGGCTATGAATCAGCAAGAACTTGAAAACTTTGCATATAGAATGAATGTGAAGGTTTTAGCTAGTGCTAAGGAAGGTGTATATGTCAATAAGACACCATTTGGCTACTTTAAAGACAAGGACAAGCTAGTACCTCACCCTATTGAAAGTAAGACGTTTAGGTTTATTGTGGAAAAGGTGCTAGAAGGCTATGTAATAGCTGATATCATTGGACAACTTAACCAACTAGGATATACTACAAAGTCTAATAAGAAATGGAAAGACGTAGGCACAATTACAAGGATGTTGAATAATCGTGTGTATCTAGGTGAAAGTCACTATTACAGTAAGATGTTCGATGAGGATGTAATTGCTAGAGATACACACCAGCCATTATTGACGATAGAGGAATTTCAAGAAGTACGTAACATGATTCAGTCACGCAGTAGGAATCCACAAGGAATACGATACACTAAAATTAATACGGTACTGGATAGATTAGTTGTTTGTGGTGTATGTGGAAATAGGCTACCCCTTCATAAATCATGGACCAATAAAGAAGGAGTAACATCTTATCAGGTAGGAAAGTGTCAGAAGGTTATAGGTGAATACAATGAAAAGAAATGCCCTAATAAATCAATCTCTTTAAATGAGTTACTACCTCACTTCTATACTGCTATTGAAAGCTACAAGGATGCGTTAAGAGAGGAAATAAACAGTGTGGAGATAGATACAACCAACGACAAGAAAATAAGTGTCATGAATCAATTAAAGGACATTAAAAACCGTATAGCTGGAATACAATCAGAAATACAAACCGCTAAAAGCTATCTAATCAAAAAAGTCTTATCTGAAGCTGATTATGTAGGATTAGTACCGCCACTGGAAAAGGATTTAAAGGAATTGAATGTGGCATTAGAGGATAGCGAAAGGCTACTGGCTAGTTTATCTGAATACGATAGAAGTACAGTTATTCAGAACGCTATTGACTTGCTAAATAACATCGAGAATGAAAGCATTGAAAATCAGAATAGGATATACAGGCTACTATTTGAAAGCCTTGAATTAGTAAATACAGTAGATGAATTTGAGATAAGGCTAAAAGAAAAAGACGTTTCCATTTAGGAAGCGTCCTTCTTTATTTCTGTATTAGATTGAGATAATTTCACGATAGCTTCCGCTACTTGTTTATAGTTAGGATTAGTGGCTTTGATTATGGTTATTTTAGGTGTACGTTTATTTTTCATAATCCCACCCCTTGTAACCATCATTTATATTCATGGAAGTGTTATTTGGTACATTGTCCAAAGTTGGAGTTTTTTTAGTCATTTTCATGCTGATTCATCCCTCTCACTTCAATACCGTGAAAGGAATCTAAATCAGACACAGTTAAGTTATCTGACAATTAGACAGTATATTTATTCTAAAAAAAAATTGTTGCCACCCTTTTTGCCGTGTTTACCCCTACCGACTACCCCGTGGTACGGTCTGCCTGAAGCTGATGCTGGTTTTTGTTTATTAATAATCAATCTGATGTATGTGTTGGGAATAGCATTTTATCCGAATTTATCAAGGTTTTAATGACTGGTTTAAGCCTGTTTGATTGGATGTATTAAACACTGGTATGGAATGATTATATTTATGCAATATAAAAGCGTACCAGCTATAACACCAGTACGCTTAAATGCTTTATTAAATTACCTGTTAGGATTCGATATCTAGGAAGGATATAAATTCTTGCATCTGATAATCTTCAGTAACCATATCCCATCATCCTCTATTTCCACTACTTCACTTCATAGCCAGTACCAGTGAATACCTTCACCTTATCGCCTTCAGTTAGTTGGTATCTATCCATGTACTTAATCATCCTATTCACCTAATTCCTTCACTTTTGCGTATATGGTACTACGAGGTACGCTAGTCATTTTAGCGATATCATTTACAGATAGTCCGTTATTCTCTCTATCCTGATACAGTTTTATAGCCTTCCTAACGTCCTTCTCGTCCTTCCCTTTACGTCCTAGATGCTTTCCCTGTGCCTTAGCCCTTGCACGTCCTTCAGCCGTTCTATCGTTTATCAAGTCACGTTCAAATTCAGCTATAGCCCCTAGCATGGTAAACATTAGCTTTCCAGCTGGTGTAGTGAAGTCTATCTGTTCCTTAATGAATACTAATCCTATTCCACGGGCTTCCAGTTCCCTTGCAATCTTATGTAAATCAAAGGTACTTCTAGCCAGTCTATCCAGCTTATAGATAACCAGCTTATCGCCTTCCCTTAGATAATCCAGTGCTTTAGCTAGTTCTTTTCTATCTGACTTAGCCCCTGATTCCTTTTCCTGATAGATTCTTTCACATCCGTATTCCTGAAGCTTCTCTATCTGAAGTTCTAAATCTTGTCCTACTGATGATACCCGTGCATATCCGATAACAGTCATTGTGATGATTCCCCTTTGTCTAAAAGTCTAAATAACTTCTGTACATTATATTCTAGACTAACTTCTAGACTGTTTCAAGGGGTAATATCGGTGTATTTTGTTACTTTTCATTTGTTTTGTCGCCTTTTTGTCACAGGAAAGGACGCATGAAGGGGAGTACAAAAATTATGCTGTAATTAAAAAGCCGATTCCCTCAATTTTTAAGGAACCGGCTGATTTAAATTTTATTCTACAATCTGGCAGTTAAAGGAATAACTAAGATATGTATCATATCTTAAAATCACTGAATTGTACTTACACTAACGCACCCGTTTAAGAACATTTCTTCACAATCTTTCTTGTTATTTCCCCCAAAACTGCGCAAACCGAACCCCCGAATCAAACAATGAACTCATTACAAAAATTATTAACATAATAAAAACACAAACGCTTACAATAGCTGTCCCAATTTTTGTTTTACGATAATCCTCTCTATTCTGTTGTTTTGTCTTTCTATAAATGCTTTGAACCTTATGTTTCTTATGGTTATTATATTGACTGTCTTTCACATTGACTTCTCTCCCTTAGAAAAACACTAAATGATTTATTCACCTCTTGAATCGTTCTTGGATAAAATTATTAAAATTGATTTATTTAGTAAATACAATCCTCTAAAAAGACTACCGACAATAATTCCAAAGGCAATAACCCCACCTACCTGCGGGGGACCTATTATAAGTAATAACAACCCTAAAATTGCACTTAAAAGAATAGATATAAACAAATACATAATTATCCTCTGCTTTCACCACATTTATATTGGTTAATATTTCTGCTTCACTTACACAAACTCCAAAGTGGCATATCAATTCTTTACTCTTGAAACGGTTAGGTCAAGCTAGGCAGCATTTCTCTTCAATTTATCTTCTTATTGTCTTTACTATTTACAACAACTTCATAAGATTCATTATCTAATATTGGCGATATTTCCTCAGATTTTAGAAATTCAACAATCATTGATTCAATTTTAGTTCCAAGTGCTTTAGCAGTTGGATCAGAACTTAAGATAGAGGTACTTATTATAAAGCTCAAAGGTTTACTTTTATAACCTACCCCTGTAACTTTAAACTCTTTTTTTGACATAAGCCCTTCAGCAATCGTAGGTATAATTTGACCTCCTTTATCGGATTTCCTTATTTCCACTGTTACTCTAGTTACATTAATTTTATAACCTGTATATTTATTTCCGTCCGCAACTTCTAATGCCATTTTCTTCACATCATTTTGAACGGAATTATAATATTTCTTGGAGCCGACTATATTAATAAAAATCATTTTCTCCGTTGGATCAGTTTGTACCCTATCAAATTTAAAGTTTAGTTGTTTTAATTCTTTAGTGACCTCATTATCGATGATATTTTTTTCTTTATTTTCGACCTCATTAAGGACATAATCCTCTTTTCGCACTTTTTTGACTTCTACGGAATAGGCATCATAGCCTTTTGACTTTAAAATCTCACTTACAGTATGTTTAACTTCATCTTTGACCTCACTATAATACTTGTCTGTTCCTTCTAATGTTACATAGAATATTTTGTGTGGCGAGTAACTGGTTCCTATTCCACTAATTTTGTACCCTTTTTCCTCTAATTCATCATAAATTAGGCTACTTATTGGTTTTGATTGAAAAATTGAATTTAAAAATGGAATGGTTGAAATCACTTTTGCCATTGCAGGAGAAACAAAAGCAGAACTTATAAACAAACCAAATAATAATACAGAAACACTGCTTAAAAACATTATTTTTTTTCCAAGACTCCATTTGTTTCTATCACTCTTGCTTTCAGGAATAAGTTGCCTTTCATAATCTTTTTTTGCATTCTCCATTCCTAATATAACCCTATTATTTAATTCAATTGGGATCTCTATTTTATCAATCTCTTGTCTTAACTTATTGTCCATACATATCTGACCTCCTAGTTTTTTTGCGAAGGTTTTGTAATGCTCGATATAAAACTGATTTCACCGTACTTAATGGTGAATTTAAAATCTCTGAAATCTCACTAAAAGTATATCCTTGATAGTATTTTAGCAATAGAACAGTTTTTTCATCTTCATTTAGTGCTTCCAACAAATCTTGTAGGGTTAGTGACAAAGGTATATCTTTCGCACTTTTAGAAATAAATTCAACAGCATCTTTGTTTAAATGAATCACTTTCTTCTTTTTCCTTAATAAATCAATTGCACAATTAATCGTAATTTTAATGATCCAAGTTTTAAATAGCTTCAAGTCATTCAAGGTATTAAATTTTAGGTAGGACTGGTAAGCTGTTTCCTGAACAATGTCTAGTGCATCATCTTTATTTTTCACGTAAACATACGCCATCCTGTAAATATCTTGTTCGTATTGCCGGAATAGCCCTAAAAAAGCTTTATCGTTATCCCCTGGACTTCTGTGATTAGACACAATTATGCTGTTCACCCTCTTTTGTTTTTTGCCCTTACCTATTAGACGAAAAACCTCCTATTTTAGCCGAAGTTTTTTTCAAAAAATTATTTAAAAGAAGAAAGTAGTTCTACTTATAAGACAAAATCTTATCAAAAATTGCAGCAATTTACATATAAGTGACTTTATTGGCAATAAAATAGAATCTCCGATTGGAAGATTCTTTTAAACTCCTTATTGAAAAAATGACAGTTAGTTGAAGAAAGGGGCTAAAATTATCATTATCACTGAACAAAAAATCAGAGAAATACCAACTTTTTTCGAGAGTTTTACCTTACCTGATCCTTTGTAAAATCCAGAAAATTGGAGTTTATTTCTATACAATACAAATAGTAAAATCAGGATTGATAATCCAACTAACCAAGCACCATTGGTATTATCTACATTTATTCCAAATCTCGCATATATTAACTTTACGAAAGCCCCTATTAAACCACCAAGAATGAGAAGTATTACAATAATTCGAATAAATTCCAAGATTACTCTCAATTGACTCCATTCCCTTCCGAAATACAAAAATGAATTCCCAAAAACAAAATTCATACACTAATCTTATTATACTAACTTACCATAAAAATCCATATCCTTATTCAACAAACCTGCCATTTAATCTAAGTGAAAATATTCACAATATCTTCACCATTACCAATTTACTTTCAACAATCTGTCCCAATAGCTGAATTTAAATTGCACTAGAGATGTTCCAAAACTCGTCCTTTTCTGAACACGATCATTCTAGTTCAAAAAAGCTGATTTTATATATTCTTTTATGTAACAAAACCCTGTTCATTATTCAATGTTCAATAACCTATTAATTTTCATCTTATGTTACAATAAAATTAGATAAAAAATTTGAAAGAGTGATAATTGGTGTTAATTGGATATGCACGTGTGTCGACAGGATTACAAAATTTGGATTTACAAACAGATGCGTTAACGCAACATGGTTGTACGAAAATTTTTCACGATAAAATAAGTGGGACAAAAAAACAACGTCCTGGTTTAGAGGAAGCAATTCAGTATGCACGTGAAGGAGATACAATTGTCGTTTGGCGATTGGATCGACTAGGACGCAATATGCAAGACTTGATTCAAATTGTGAACAACTTAAATCAACGTGGTATTGGCTTTCGTAGTCTGCAAGAAAACCTCACAATGGACAAAAGTAATGCAACAGGGCAATTGATGTTTCACTTATTCGCTGCGTTTGCGGAATTTGAACGTAATCTGATAGAGGAACGCTCGGCAGCGGGAAGAGCAGCTGCAAAAGTGCGCGGGCGTCTAGGTGGGCGTCCGGAGAAGTATGGACCAAAAGATATTGAAATGATGAAAGCTTTGATTGAAAGTGGTACACCGATTAAAGATGTTGCAGAAAGATGGGGAGTGTCTCGAACAACTATTTATCGCTATTTAGAAGGAAATTAACGATCAGAAAGGAGAATCGTGATGGCACACGGGCTAGGCAACTTAAACGAAAAAGAGAGACAGCAGGCTTGGTTACGTTATAAGATTTTAAAACCTTATATCGAGGATGGTGTTCCACTTCGTTCTATTTCAGAGGACTGCAAGGTTTCTTTGCGTACTTTACAACGATGGTATGCTCGGTACAAGAAAGATGGACTCGTTGGACTTGCTCGAAAGCCTGTAATGCGAAAACAAACAACTTCCGAAGAAATTGTTAAACAGGTGGAACAGCTGTTTTTACGTCATCCCCATGCAAGCATAAGCTTTATTTACCGAGAACTCCATGTAATTGCAGAGAAACAAAGCCAAACTATTCCCAGTTATTCCACTGTTTATCGTATAGTTCGTAAGATTCCCGAGCGCCTAAAATATCTTTCTTCACAAGGGACAAAAAAATATCGAGAAAAATATGATTCTTTATTGAGTATTTCAACGGATTACCCTAATGAAATCTGGCAAGCTGATCACACCCAACTAGATATAAGGGTAAAAAATTCTTCAGACAATTTGATTCGTCCTTGGTTAACTCTTGTAGTCGATGATTGTACAAGGATGGTTGCAGGTTATCTGATAAGTGAATTTCCTCCCAACAGTCTTCATACCTCCCTTGCATTTCATCAAGCTATTAATCGAAAAACCGAATTGAACTGGCCGATTTATGGAATTCCAGATCGCTTTTATGTAGATCATGGGTCCGATTTTACTTCCCTACATCTCGAACAGGTTTCTGCAGCAATCAAATGCCCGCTCCACTTCTCCGAAGTAGGGTTTCCAAGAGGTCGTGGAAAAATTGAACGGCTTTTCCGGACGTTTGATCAACTATTTTTTCAACACATGCCGGGTCATAAAACAGCTTCGAAAAAATCTAAACACCTATTCTTAGACGAATTGAAAATTCTTTTTCATTCTTTTCTCCTTAATACTTATCACGAACGAATTCACAGCTCGCTTAAACAGTCACCATTGAATGTTTGGAGGAAAGCTGACATCATTCCGCGCTTACCTGATAACCCCGAAGATCTTGATTTTTTACTTTTACTACTTGCAAAGCCTCGCATTGTTAGACAAGATGGCATTCATTTTAAAGGTAAACGCTATTTTTCTCCTGTATTACAGCCTTATATAGGAGAATCTGTTACCATTCGTTATCATCCCGACGAACTTACTACCATCCGTATTTTCTTTCAAGAGAGAGCTTTATGTTCAGCTATTTGCTTTGACGAGATGGAAAGCTCGGAACGAGAGGAACAAATAATAATTGCTCGAAATGCACAACGACAAAAAGATCAACAATTGCTAAAAGAATTGAAACAACCTGACAAAGCTCAAATTCCAAAGAATGGAGAGCAACCCATGCGTACATTAAAGAGGTATGAAAATGAATAATTTCATTGAAACTAAAGAACATCGCCGTTTTGTTGAATTTTGTGAAGCATGCAGGAAATATCGATATATTGGTATTTGTCACGGTGTTCCAGGTGTAGGGAAAACAATGTCAGCCAAAACAATAGCTTCTTGGTACGATGTAGAACCACTATTGGATTCGATCCGAGAAGAAATAAAAATTGAAACTGAAATTAATAAAAGTCAACTTCGTACGATTTATTACAACGCTCCCACCTTTGGAACAAGCCGAATAAAAAAGGACATCTATAATATTGGACTTCGGCTAAAATATTTAGAAGAAAAAATCATGATTCAATCAGGAGATGAGTCTTTTCAATTAAAAACAAGATTGAAAGAGATGGTTGACCTTATCATAATAGACGAAGTGGATCGCTTAAAATTGCCGGGGATTGAGGTGTTACGGGAACTATTCGACTATACGGAGATTGGGATGGTGATGATTGGTATGCCGGGAATTCAACGAAAGTTGTCTCGATATCCGCAACTTTATTCTCGAATTGGTTTTTCTCATGAGTACAAGACCCTAGGGGAAGATGAATTACAATTTATTTTAGAAAACCGATTGAGAGAGATTAGTAATTATAAGGGGATGGATCATTTTGAAAATTATGAGGCAATACGAGAGTTAATTCGTGTTACACGTGGGAACTTTCGAATACTAGATCGAATGCTTGCTCAAATTGAACGAATCATGAAAATTAATCATCTATCCAGTATTAATAAAGAGGTTATTGATACAGCAAAGAGTATTCTAGTAATTGGCAAGTAACAGATCTTACATCTGTCACTTGCCATTTTTATTGAAAAAACATACGACAAAACAAATGAAAAGTAACAGTATTTTCAGCTAATAATTCCAATGTCTTAAGGTTGTAAGTTTTAGACAGAATTTAATTCTGTAAAGAATTTGATGCTATCGAATAAATGCCAGTATATGCCCTTTTCCGTCAAGCAAAACACCTTTACACCAACACTTATGATTCAACTTGATAAAAATTTCATGCCCCACGGTAGGCTTCTTTTGGTATAAATGCACTTACATTTACTTCCTGATGGTAAATAAAAAAGATAGCTGGTATCAGCTATCCTTTGTAATGGCTTATTTAATAAAAGCCCCCATTTGTTTAAGATTAAATTTTAACTTTACATTTAATCTTAAAACTGGTCATCTTTTTATAAATCAGAGATTCATATCTCTTGATAAATTGGTAAATAATATCCAAGAGGTGACAGAATGGAAAAGGATAAATTAAAACTCACATCTTCCGAAATAGGAACTTTGTGGGGAGAGTATGTAAATGGAACTGCCGTCGATATTGTAAATAGATATATGGTTACTATTATTGAAGACGAGTCAATAAAAGCCATTTTTGAGGATGCTATCAAGACTTTCGAAAAGCAAAAGCAACAAATGGTTGCTTTTTTGGAGAATGAGAAATTTCCTATTCCCATTGGATTTACGGAATCCGACCTTTTTAAAGGTAAACCGAGATTGTTCACTGATATTTTTTGCTTAAATTATTTACACATTATGACTTTACACGGTTTGCTAGGACACTCCACTTCATTGGGCGTTTCTGTCAGAGAGGACTTAAGGTTTTTTTACGACTCGTGCGATAACGATGGGAAAAGGATGTATCATCAAACAATTGATTTATTGCTTGAAAAAGGAAGTTTTCAGAGAGACCCTTTATTTTATCCAGCTAAAAACCCTGAATATGTTTCCAGCCAAGATTTCACAGATGGATTTTTCGGAAAGGGTAGAACTTTAGCAGCTACAGAAATCATAAGCATTTCTTTCAACCTTAAAAAAAGTATTATGGCAAAAACTCTTTCAATCGCATTCAGTCAAGTCGCACAAACAAAAGAAGTAAGAAAATTTTTTGAGGATGCCGAAAAAACGGCTGATGGACAAATAAAATCATTTACAAAAATAATGCAAACGGATAATTTGCCAGTTCCGAAATCTTGGGAAACAGAAGTGACAACTTCAACAGACTCTCCTTTTTCTGATAAGTTAATGTTGTATCATACTGGTTTCTTATTCCAAGCTGCACAAGCGTATCATGGGGCAGGTTTAGCATCCGCAATGCGAATAGACCTTGTAGCCACTTACGAAAGCACCATTCTACAAAATCTTTTGCTTACTAAAAAGTGGTTTAATATTATGGTGCAAAATAAATGGTTAGAACAACCCCCACTCGCCCCTAACAGAAAAGAAACAGCAAAAGAAAAATAACTAAAAGTGCCCTTCCCAATCGGTCGGGCATTTTAATTTTAGAAAAATCATTCTTCCACTAAACACAAAAAAAATCCCACTAGCTGAAATTAATCAACCAGTGGGAATCGTATTTGTTAAACTCCACATCTACATTCTTCATCTTTGTGACTATTAATGTAAACGGTGGTTCTAACTAAATGCCATCAGTGAAGGAAATGATAGTAACCTAAGAAACTGATATATAAACTTTACTAATCTTATACGCTTCGCTAAGAGTATCATTCACTTCATTTATGATACAAATTTATCTAACACTAATATCTTTATCTATCACTGTTATAGTGATTTTAACAGATATGTATTTTTTAGTTATTTATTTATCTGTTTAGGTTCTGTACGAGTTTACGAGTACAGGTTCTAAACAGATTATCTTTTGAACTTGTTACGCTAATTACTTTAATACTAAACGAAGTATCTAAGATACTAATGAGTATTAGCGTTATTTACTACTACACCTATATAGACACTTGAACCCCCATTTGTTCTACGAACAGTATGCGAACACAATGTAAAGTTTTTGAAAACAGTTATGAAAACAAGTCATATCAAGGTTTCTAAGCCTTCATTTTTCTAAACTTTTTCCTTCAATCTGTAGTACTAATTTTAGGATTTTAGCCTATTTCCCATGAACTTCTTCCTAGTTCGGAATTTGGTACATCATACAGTGGTCAAGGTGAAGCTAAGGTACAAGCAATCGTTCACGGAATGTACATATTTTATTTGTAGTATTTTCACCCCTTCAACCGCCTTATACAGTAGAAGCGGTTAATACGTTAATCGTTTCTACACATCTTAGGACAATGTGAATCTTCTCTTTTGTGCCAATGTAACTGTTATTGCTGGTGGTGGTTTAATTCTCCTTCCTACCATCAGCTTTAACACTTACAGATATTCCTTCAAAAATTAATGTTAAAGATACTAGTTACCCCCAACAATCGAAATGACGACAGTTACCTGAAAAGGTAGCTGCTTTTTTTCGTACCCAAAAATAAGGACGTGAACCTATTGAACTACGATAACAATCAGATTATCCAGTATCTTGATTCCGCTACAATAAGTGCTTTATTCCGTGTCTATGGAATCAAATATGATGCTATTGGGATGCGGTTAAGATGCACCCGTCAGAATATCGTCTACAAGATGAAAACTGATAGCTGGAAAGATTACGAACGGCAGATGGTACTAGAACTGTTAAGACAACATGGTTTAGAAACCGTTGAACTGATACTCATAAACAGGATGGTAAACACATCTAAGAATCTAAAACAAGGACGTGAAATGAAGTGAATGAGATAAACACAATATGTCAGGAACTGATAGATTACTCGAAAGAATGGTATCAGGATGAAATCACTAAAGACGAATTGAATCTGAAGCTAGATTTACTTATCAGCCGTATTGAAAGGATAGAAATCAACTACCGTCAGCCTTTAGATATGGCATCAGATAAGGCTAAGGACACTTTTAATAGCCTATTAGCTAAGACAAGATACAAAGCTATCATCAGCTTAAATACGCTTAAAGCCACATCTAAGAAGCAATCCTATAAAGCTAAGGTAAATTTCATATTGAAGAATAAGATGTTTTACGGTAACTTACACCGCACTATGCGAAACAACATTCAAGGTTATTTACATCGGAATCAGCTTCAATACTGGAATCCGAATTTATCTATCTTTAAGTTAGGGGGAATGGAAAATGAGTAATAACATTAATCAGGATAGGCTTCATTATCTTCAGAACTACTTCGATAACCAGCTGGTAAAGGTGGAAGTACCCGTGTACAAGTCAGAAACAACTAAGGGAACTGTACACTACTACTTCAATGATTCACGCTATGGATACCAGTTTAATCACGGTATAGCGTGGGTAGAGAGAGAAGATTTATACAGGTTTAGGAATCAACCACAGTTTATCATTCACGATAAGGAAGGGGAAAAGTAAAATGTCAGTTAAGAATCAGGTGGAATCATTCATAGATGAATACAATCAGAAGCTACAGGAACTACAGGGAAGGCTTCAGGATGCTTCAGAACGGGCTGAATACCTACAGTTAGAGATACGCCCCTCCTTCAGGAAAAAGAAATCCCTGAAAGTCAAACCAATGAAGTGTTAAATGGCACTACGGGACGAACATCTAAACTACAAAAGCAATTACAAAGATACACCGATGAACTACAGACTAAAAAGGAATCAGAAATTATCCTTCTAAATGCTATCAAGCAATATCAGTATCAAGCTGGTGAGAAATTGGTGGATTTAGAGAGGTTGTATAAACAAGAAAAGTATCTTCAAGAATCGAAGCATTACTCAAAAATGATGTATTACAAACGAGAGTACGTAAATGCCATGATTGAAGAAGGTAAGGCTATAAAGGAATTAAATCAGCTGGATACTAAGGTACAAGAACTCTTGGTACAGGCTGGACGGAAGAATAATATTTACACTGATTCTAGCGTGAAATCCACTCCTACTAACAGTGGGAACGGGAACTACCTAGCATTATCCCATCAGGAAGTAAGTCGCTTTGTATCAGGCAATTACACATCCACGGACTACGATTATTTACGTAAGCACAGTAGCCTAAAGGATTTACGATAATGATGTACGGACTAGCCCTATTCATCAGCCTATTTCTAATCGTTAGGTATGAAGCTAATAAACCGTTAAGGAATCCATTTTCTAACTGAATACGTGTCTGTGAGAAGCCCTACAAGGAAATTAAATTGGATAGGATGCACTATCTATCACTAACTTCTTTGTAGGGCTGATTTTTGTTTATTAATAATCAATACTCTCCCCATACCACCGCATTAGTACATACATCATTCATTACCTTCATTACTTCCTTAGCTTCAATCCTAGCATCCTTAGAGTAACCAGCACTGGCTTCTATCACTTCTACAAGTAGCTTATCCCCTGTTAGCTTCCCGTCCTTATAAAGCACTTCCCGTGCCTTCTGATTATCTCTATCCTTCATGATTCCTCTCATACGAAAATGATGTATAGATTTATACACTGACATTCCCCCTTCTTAATCCATTTTAGCCATCATAAATAAAGAATTAAAATACTTTATATTAATAGGTTTTATCAGGTGACTTTGTCATTCAAGCTGCTCCTAAGTTAACCTCTGATGCAGCCGGTATACCCATTCAAGATGTCATTAATGCAAGCATTCCATTAGTGTTTATTATGGGGCTTGTTACAACTGTTACGGCCTTCTATTTCTTACGAAGGGATATGAAGCGCGGTATACTCACTACTTCAACCTCAGTCAGCGTGGATTCTCCTGCTGAAGGATCCACTGATCAATCTTCACTTTTATCACTTGCCCAAAAACGTTTCTTTGCTTTTTTAGTGCCATTATTGTTTGCTGCGGATGTTGCTGCTATGTCAATCCTTGATTTAGCCGGTGGGGATGCCACCGCATTAATCGGCGGTACCTCCATTCTCATTCTTTTGTTAATTACTCTAACCAGCCATAAAAATAAAGGTTTAGAAAAAACAACTCAATATCTAATCGAAGGATTCCAATTTGGATTTAAGGTTTTCGGACCTGTTATTCCAATCGCTGCGTTTTTCTACCTAGGTGATGCCGGATTTGGAAAAATTATTGGCGACTTTTTACCAAAGGCTTCGCAAGGTATTGTAAATGACTTAGGCGTATCCCTCGCTAATATCGTACCGTTAAGTAAGGAAGTTGGGGCGATTACCCTAACAACTGTGGGTGCAATCACTGGTTTGGATGGTTCCGGCTTTTCAGGAATTTCTCTTGCCGGCTCGGTAGCAAGCCTATTTGCAGTTGCCATCGGCAAAGGCGCAGCCACATTGACAGCCCTTGGGCAGATTGCTGCCATCTGGGTTGGCGGAGGTACGCTTGTACCATGGGCGTTAATCCCAGCAGCTGCCATCTGTAATGTGGACCCATTTGAACTGGCAAGACGAAACCTTCTGCCAGTTGTGATTGGTCTTGTTGTAACGACAATTGCGGCGATGTTCCTCATTTAATCCATGTAAAGAGGCTGATCTCTGACCAGCCTCTTTGTTATTTTATCCTTTTTTTAAAGTAGTTGTATAATAGAATCCAGATAACTACCCAGAGATAACCTAAAGCATAGCCGCCCAATACGTCCGATGGATAATGAACTTGTAAAATAATTCGGCTTGCACCAATCAATAAAAGTAAGATGGCAGTAATAACTGCAATGATTACTTTCCCTGCTTTGGATCTTGCTTCTTCCATTAATAGATACGCAATCATAAAATATACAATCATTCCAACCATAGCATGACCGCTAGGGTAACTATAACTTTTTACACTGACAAGATGTTCAAGGTCTGGTCTGGGACGCTCAAAAAAATCTTTAAATAACTTACTAACTTCATTTCCAATCGCCGTTGATAAGGCCAATGCAGCAGCACCGACATAATTTCTCTTTTTTATTAATAGCCAGGCAAGCGCTAGTATTGCTACAATTCCTATCCCTATTTTATCACCCATTGCCGTTATTTTAATAAAAAATGGAATGGCAAGTTCAGGCACATGTGCAGCTAGCCCGGCAACTTTTATATCAATCCAAAAATTACTGTTCATTGCAACCTTCATGCACGTAAATACTGCCCATAAAAATGCAAAAATAATAAATAAATAGGAAACACTTCTCTTGTTCTTTCGTTCCATCCTCCAAACCCTTTCTTCTTTCTCAGCTAATAAAAATTCTAGTAAAAGTATAATTAAAAAGAATATAAAAATCTACTTTATAATATAAAAGTGTTAAAATAGTTAGAAAATACTTTCTTCATTTCTGAAATGTTTGGGGGATTAGATATGTTAAACAAACTGTTTACTGCACTTGAAGGTTCCTATGACGAAATGGTTGCTATCCGCCGTTATTTACATCAGCATCCGGAATTATCTTTTCAGGAGTATAACACCGCAAAGTATATTCAATCATTTTATGAAGAACTCCAAATTGAAGTCAAAGGTAATGTTGGCGGAAATGGAGTGGTTGCGAAGGTTTATGGAAAAAAGCCCGGCAAAACGGTGGCATTACGAGCAGATTTTGATGCTCTTCCTATTCAGGACGAGAAGAATGTTCCCTATAAATCCGTAGTACCTGGAGTAATGCACGCTTGTGGCCATGATGGCCATACTGCGACACTTCTAGTCCTCGCAAAAACATTAAACGACTTTAAAGAGGAATTAGAAGGCACGTATGTCTTTATCCATCAGCATGCAGAGGAGTATGCCCCAGGTGGTGCGATTTCAATGATTGAAGATGGCTGCTTAGAGGGTGTAGATGTGATTTTTGGGACTCATTTATGGGCTAGTGAACCTACCGGTACGATACAATATCGGACCGGACCGATCATGGCGGCGGCAGATCGATTTGAAATTGATATTCAAGGTAAAGGCGGGCACGGTGCCCAGCCACATAAAACCCAGGACGCCATCGTTATAGCATCCCAGCTTGTCTTAAATCTCCAGCAGATTGTCAGTCGAAGGGTAAATCCGATTGATTCTGCTGTTGTCACTGTCGGCTCATTCACAGCTCAAAATGCATTTAACATTATTGCGGACAAAGCTCAACTCATCGGCACTGTTCGTACCTTTAATGATGACGTCCGCCAATTTATTGAAGATGAAATGGACAGAATTATCTCAGGTACATGTGCTATGACGGGAAGTTCTTTTCATTTTAATTATGAGCGGGGTTATCCAGCAGTAGTCAATCATGCAAATGAAACAGCATTTTTGGCGTCATGTGCAGAACAAGTATCTGAAGTCTTAAACATTGAAGAAACTGAGCCGCAAATGGGCGGAGAAGATTTTGCTTATTATTTGCAATATGTGCCTGGTACTTTCTTCTTTACCGGTGCGAAACCTACCAGTTCTGATATTGGCTACCCGCATCACCATCCTAAATTTGATATTGATGAAAAAGCAATGTTGATTGCTGCGAAAACATTAGGAGCAGCCGCTATAAACATCCATGGAAACAAATAAGAAAATCCCCTGCCCTCAAATTGGGTCAGGGGATTTTTGCAGTAACCTTAATCGATAGGCGTTCATGGCTGTTTCTCCTAGATGCTTGAGAAGGTTGTTATTGGCATAAGCACCGACAAACGCACCAATTCCTGGAACAAGCTGAAGCATTTTTGCAAGGTCGATATAGTCCCGGTACTCCTGCTGGAATTTGCGCCAATCCATTTCCACGAGGGTCTCTTTGCGTTTTTCCCAATTTTCAATTTCTGCTAATGTATTCTTACGAATATCTTCACTCGAAAACGCTAGTTGAAAAACATGAAGGATAAATAGTCTCTCGGCATACTCCTTTGTATTAAAACCATAGATGGAGGCTGCTTCAAATAGAAATTTCATCTTAATCGAAAGGAGAAGAGGAAAGTCAGCCAGCCCAAGCAAAATTCCACCTGCCCCTGTCCCTGCTCCTTCAATCATCGCTGTCTTTTGAAAAGCAGCAATCTTTTTGATGGCCAATTCATCTCTTTCTGCTAAATTTAACCCTAACGCCTGGTCCTTATTCGTTGTCATCTGTGATCCAAATAATGTGGCTTTGACCATGGCTTTGATACTTTCTGTCATTACCTCATGAACTTTATCAGGTATTAATTCATTAATTTTTCCTTGAGCTTTTTTCGATATACGGTTCATCATCCCTGAGCGTCTAGTTAATTTTCGCTTCCATTCTTCGATCTCTTCATACACCTTAACCTCATACTCGTTCATATGCCACCCCTCCACAATAATTTTATGCATATATACGAAATTTCCGCCCATTAGTTTCAAGAAAAATCCCCTTTCATGGAAAAGGGGATTTTAGAGTTTATGCATTTAATCGTTTTTTTGCGTAAATATAAACAAACATATAGGTAAATACAAGGCCTGCAAGTATATTCAGCATTGAATTTAATACCTCTCCTTTTACCAGAATAAGCAGAGTATAGACTACCGATTGGATCGTTAAGATAGTCATTAATAAAGAGGAAAAAGATGCTGTTTTAAATCTTTTTTCCACAGGATATAAATCCACCCAAAGTTTGTTTTGATGATGGTTCCAAAGCGGCAGGAGTTGAAACCCTGTTAAATATAAGAATAAAATTCCGAGCAAGATTTGGCCCATACCAAAAGAAATAAAATAAATCGCAAGAGCGCCAATGATAGTTAAACGCAGAAAAAGACCTAGATAATCAGATGAACGTAAAAAAGCTCTCGAAAACAAATAAAGGTATGTATTTTTTTGGGAAAATGCCATACGGTTAAGAAATAAATCCAGCCATTTTCTCCTTTTAACTGTATCCCTTAATTTAGGCACATCAGTAAACATATTAGCAAGTCGATAAAATGAAGCCATTCTTTTTTCTTCTTGATTAATTAGTCTATCCCATTTTAGCCCCATGTTCTTTGTCTGAACATAAAAAGTACGATAATAAAGTGCACAAACCACCGCAATGACTAACAACATATACAGACTAGCTTGTTTAAATAATAAAAAAGTAAAAGTTGCATTTATAAAATAGCGAACAATCATGTCCCACCGATGGACTGCTGCCTGGACAAAATAATCAATCCGCCAGCTTGCTGCTAAATTCCATGCTTTTAAAACGAGCAGAATTACAAAAAAGGGAAAAAATGAACGAAAACCATTACTGCTTATGTGTGCATACATTGGCATTAGTACAGCTAAAACCATGAGCAGCAAGTATCCCTGGAAAACAAGGCTGGCAATTCCAGAACGAAGGAAATACCCTTTTAATTTATCCTCAAGTGGTAGGATAAATATCTGATCTGCCTCAAGTAGAAAATTGTAAACAGGGCTGTAGGTAAGTATAAATCCAATTACAACTGCAATCACTATTTCAACAGGAAAGCCAGCAGGCAGATTTTCAATCCACTGTTGGTAATAAAATGAAGCTGTCCCAATTAAGAACAATAAGACAACAACAAGATGTCCATTAAAAATATAGCGCAAATACCTTCCTAAATCCTTAACACGACCGCTAGCTCGTTCCTTCCAAAGCTTTTTATCATCAAACATAATTTTCTTCCTTTGTTAATTGAATATACAGATCATCTAAAGAAGCAGCAGGCATCGAGAACTGCTCCCTCAACTCTTCTAATGTCCCTTTCGCTCGAATTTGCCCTTCATGCAAGATTACAAATCGATCACAATATTTCTCAGCCGTCGCAAGAATGTGAGTAGACATTAAGATGCCTGCACCGTTATCTTTCATTTTTTTCATCAAATCAAGCAATGATTGAATCCCTAATGGATCAAGACCAACAAAAGGTTCATCAACAATGTATAAGGATGGCTGAATTAAAAAGGCACACATAATCATTACTTTTTGTTTCATACCTTTAGAAAAATGGGCAGGAAACCACTTTAAACGTTTTTCCATTCGGAATTCTTTCAGTAAAGGATTAACACGCTCTTTATAGGTGGATTCGTCTAGGCCGTATGCCATCGCGGTAAGCCTTAAATGTTCTTCTAGTGTCAATTCTTCATACAAGACCGGGGTTTCCGGAACAAACGTAAACAATTTACGATAGGCTTCTTTATCTTCTGTAAAGGTTTGTCCTTTTATTTTTACTTCACCCTTGTGCGGCTCCATCAGGCCAATTATGTGTTTTATTGTGGTACTCTTGCCTGCCCCATTTAAACCAATGAGACCTACCAGTTCTTTTTCATTTACTTCAAAAGAAATATCTTTTAGGACAGGGTTTCTGGTATATCCCCCAACCAGATTTTCAATCAATAATAAAGACATTTGCAACGTCCTTCCTAAGCACGATTATTTTTTTATTTTAACAAATTGTGGTTGATAAAAATAGTTTTCAAATTTTTATCATTTTTTTTGTATATTACTTCTTACATTGGTTATCATAATATTCGAAGGGGAAAACAACTTACTTCAATGAAGCGATTCATTAAAACTTGAGATGAGGTGTCTGTCAAAGACAATTAACATTTCAAATAAGTGAGCTTCCAATTCGTTTCAGATAAGGGGATGGTTGTTTTGTACAACGTGCACAGTAACCATTTTGAGTTCTAGTAACACCAAGTAACTGTTTATCTTAAAAAAATAAACATTAAATGAGGTGTTTACCGCAGATCGCTACCTGTTTTTATAAGTTGGGAAAACATATAAAAACACCATAGGGGATGGTCAGCTTGAACAATAATGTTTCTTTATAAAAACACTCTACAAAAAATGAGGTGTTTATCAAAGAACACTCCTAATGAACGTACCTTTTGAAGCAATTCCCCTTCGAGAGGGCAGGATTCCATGCGGATCCTGCCTTTTTCTTTTTTTCGTTTGTATGGTAAAATAATACAAACAATATTGAAGGGACAGTGTATATGAGCGATTGTATTTTTTGTAAAATTGTTAATGGAGAAATTCCTTCTGCCAAGGTTTTCGAGAATGAACATGTTTTAGCTTTTCTAGATATTACCCAAGTAACAAAGGGACATACTTTGGTTATTCCAAAGGTACATAAGGAAAACATATTTGAATTAACACCAGAAATTGCAAGAAACATTTTTGAAGTGGTTCCTGCCATTGCTAATGCCTTAAAAAGAGAATTTAATCCAATTGGGTTAAATACTGTAAATAATAATGGTGAACATGCAGGACAATCTGTTTTTCATTATCATATGCATTTAATTCCGCGCTATGGCAAAGGAGATGGATTTGGAGCAGTATGGAAAAGTAATCAAAGTGAATATTCTTTTGACTTATTACAAGAAATGGCCGGGAATATTAGTAAACAAGTATAAACTTAGATATAAGGTTTAAATAATCTGAAAATTATATCTTTATTATTAATAAATTATTATGTTATAATGAAAGCAGGTTTTTCGCTGTAGGCAATGAGTGCACTGCAGGAGAAACAAATAGATTAGTATAGCAGAGGAGAGAAGAGAAATGAATACGAAGAACATTGTAGTTTTAGCACTATTAGCTGGGATTGGGGTAGTTTTGCATACGGTAATGCCTAGTTTTCTTGGAATTAAACCTGACATGATGCTTGCAATGATGTTTTTAGGAATTATCCTTATTCCTGAGTTAAAGAGTGTTATGCTTTTGGCCATTGTAACTGGAGTATTGTCAGCGTTAACTACAGGTTTTCCTGGCGGACAAATTCCAAATATCATTGATAAACCCATTACTGCTTTAGTTTTCCTTGGTTTATTTTTAGCTTTAAAAAAATACCGAAATTCGATTGTTAGTGTTGGCGTTTTAACTGCCATTGGAACTCTTGTTTCAGGGACAATCTTTTTAACAGCAGCATTCTTTCTAGTGGGCTTACCAGCGTCATTCACTGCACTATTTGCTGCAGGAGTTCTGCCGGCTATCGCACTAAATACCGTTATTATGATTATTTTGTATCCTGTAGCCCTGTCCATAGTGAAGCGAACTAAATTAACAACACCTTCCGTCATTCAAAAATAATCGACGGGATCCTTATTAAGAAAAGAACCCAGCGGGGTTCTTTTCTTAATATACCTCTATATAAGTTTAGAGATTAATACAGCAATTAATAGAAAAATCCCTCCACCTCCACATAATGCAGCAACTTTTTTTCTTAAAATTTGTTTAGGTGGATAAACACCTGGTCTTGTTAGTTCGATTAAATATTTAATAGCACCCAATAAAAGGATAGCACTAAAGATAAAAAAAATAATGGCAGCAATTTTCATCTTCCTTGTCCCCCTATTTTGTTTCAAAAGTTCGACTAAACGTTGTAACTATTTATCTGTTTACCCGTCCATTCGTATGAGCAGGACTAAATGTAATTAGGGAGATCCACAAGTTTTTTTAAATTCAATTGTCTAAATGTTGTTATTATTTAGTAGAATCAATTTCACTTTTTAAAAAATTTCAATAGATTATTATTCTAATTTTTTAAAAATTTGTGAATTTTTTCTTTATTAATTTTTATTTTATTGGCATAATGAAAATAGAGAAATATAAAAGTAGGTGAAAATGGGGATGACTGAGAAACAATATTCAATGAAGGAAGCGATGATTTTTACTCAAAGAGTTGCTCAACTAAGTAAAGCCTTGTGGAAAGCGATTGAGAAAGACTGGCAGCAATGGATTAAGCCTTTTGATTTAAATATTAACGAACATCACATTTTATGGATTGCCTATCACTTAAACGGTGCTTCCATTTCGGATGTGGCTAAGTTTGGGGTCATGCACGTTTCAACAGCATTTAATTTTTCGAAAAAGTTAGAAGAACGAGGTTTGCTACAGTTTTCCAAAAAGGAAAATGATAAACGCAATACGTATATTCAACTTACTGAAGCTGGAGAAAATATCTTACACCAACTAATGGAAACATATGAGCCAAATGGCAATGCTGTTTTTTCTGGTGCTTTGCCCCTTCGTGAATTATATGGAAAGTTTCCAGAGATTGTTGAAATGATGGCAATCGTCCGTAATATTTATGGTGAAGATTTTATGGAAATCTTCGAGCGGTCTTTTCATAATATTGAAAGCCGCTTCGTTGAAGAAGATGGAAAGCTAAAAAAATTACAAAATCCTAAGCAAGAGTTGGTTTAATCAGTCTTATAAGTATTTTTCCAACTCTTGAAAAAGGGACAGGCAAATCTGTTGTTTTAAACAGGCATGGATAACGTCTTTTATCTTTAGGGTTGACGGTAATGATAATGATAATTCATGAAAAAGCGGATGGAAGTTTACGTACCCTTCCGCTTTTTGTTCTTCTAATTTTAAGTTCATTTTCTCACATAAAGAAAAAAATTGTCCTGCTTCCTGTTCTGTTATTCCGTTTTCAATTATAAGTTTATATAATTCGAGCTTTGGATTGTTGAGTAACTTTAATAGTAGCTTTTGATGATATTCAAGAAGGTTTATTTTGTCCATCAATTCATTTTCAGTCATCCATTAGGCCTCTTTTCAGAACTTTTACATTATATATATTTATTATTAACCTTTTAAAAGATGGGGTAAACCATTTTTACTTAAAACACGGAATATTTTTTGGATTTCCTTCAAAATAAATTAGGTTCCCGATACCCTTTAGAAGCCTAAACTCTTCCATTCTTTATGACTATCTTTTTTTTGTAATTTTTGATATTGTATTAAACATAACACGAACATCAGGGAGGGAATCATTGATGATCTCCATTTTTATTGTCTTCGCTATTTTCATCTTGTTTTATGTAAATAAAATGACCAATTCACTTTGTATGCAAAAGGAAATTCCTGAAGAAAACCAACATAAGGTATTTCGTACCATTAATATCCTCATTACGATTCTTCTGATATCATCATACATAGAAATTTTATATGCATAATCCAATTAGAACGCCAAGCGAAAAAGGATATTAACACATAGAAGCGATGAGAGTATTTCTCATCGCTTTTAGTTTGTAACTTTATTAATAAACCCAAGAAGCTCCGATGATGATTAATAAGATGAATAGAACTACCACTAAAGCAAATCCTCCACCGTAACCTGCTCCACCAGACATATATTTACCTCCATTCATTAATGACTAATTGTGTTTTTTAAAACCAAGAAGCTCCAACAATAATTAATAGTATGAAAAGTACTACAATTAGAGCAAAGCCCGCTCCATATCCATGGCTCATCGTAATACCTCCTTTTTCATTTTCTAGGATATACTATTCAACGAGTGGTCATTTCGTTTAGGCACTTCCCATTTTTTTTTGAAAAGTTCCATTTACCCTTTTGTGGAAAATTTCAAAAAATAAACATAGTTATTATTTTTGCAGTAGTTACCATTTATGTTATAGTAGAGTTTGTGGACAAGAATATACTGTTTAGGAGAGATTTCATCATGAAAAAATTGATATTAGCCCTTACATTAGCAGGCGGAGTACTTGCATTAAGTGCATGTAACCAAAGTGGTTCTGATACAGTGGCAGAGAGCAAAGTGGGTAACGTTACACAAGAAGAACTCTATAATACAATGAAGGATAAATATGGTGATCAGGCCCTTCAGCAACTAGTATATGAAAAAGTTCTTTCTAAGAAATACAAGGTAACAGATAAGGAATTAAATGCAAAAATTGATCAATTGAAAACAGATCTAGGTGCAAATTTTGAAACTACCCTTGCACAATATGGCTATAAAAGCGAAGATGATTTGAAGAAAACAATGAAGTTAGGCATGATGCAGGAAAAAGCTGCTCTAAAAGGCGTTAAGGTAACTGAAAAGGAATTAAAGGATTACTATGATACGTACCAGCCAGAGATTAAAGCTCGTCACATTCTGGTTGCCGATGAAAAAACAGCAAAAGAAGTAAAGAGCAAGCTTGATAAGGGAGAAAAATTTGAAGATGTTGCAAAAAAATATTCAACAGATGAAGGTTCTAAGGCAAACGGCGGTGATTTAGGCTGGTTTGGTACTGGGAAGATGGATCCTGACTTTGAAAAAGCAGCATATGCTCTAAAAGTAAATGAAATTAGCGGTCCAGTTAAGTCACAATTTGGCTATCATATCATCCAAGTAACTGACAAAAAAGAGAAGAAACCATTTGCTGAAATGAAGAGCGAAATCGAGACTCAAGTAAAAACTTCAAAATTAACTACAGAAGAAATTAATAAAGCGATGCAGCGTGAACTTAAAGCTGCAGATGTTAAAGTTAGCGACAAGGACTTAAAGGATGCGCTTAATCCTCAAACTGGAACAGAGGCTGCTGCACAATAAACAGAAAAAAGCGGAAACGCCAATAAAGGCGCTTCCGCTCTTTTATTCTCCTGTTGCTCCAATTTCTTCTCGTTTTTCTTTCTCTCGTTCAAGGCGCTTCATATAGATTTCGCCTTCCAATTCAATGTTTTCCATCTCTAATTGCCGCTCTTCTCTCCCCGTTTTTATCGCCATTAGTGCACTTATTACAATACCAACCACAACTGCATATACCCAAATAGGAATAGTCAATTTATCTTGCTCCTTTCATAGTGGTTGTCCACTTTTACTAAATCATATTCAGATAATAGGAAATTATGAGCTGTTACAAAAAAAATAACCTCGAGTTGAGGTTATTTTACTTATGAAACACCGGTTTATAAAAGGAACGATTCTCCAACGCAAAAATTCTTTCTGTAAATTCACCTGGCTTCACTCTTTCCAAGGCACGGTCCAGCATATTCATTTTCGCATCAAGATTATCAATATAATGGAGGATTTCTGCTTCTTTAATCATCGGTGGTTTTGGACTTCCCCATTCTGCTTTTCCATGATGACTCAGTACAAGGTGTTGAAGAATTAGTACTTCTTCACCAGAAATACCTAGTTCTTCCGCCGCTTTACCGATTTCGTTAACCATAATCGTAATATGCCCAAGTAAATTTCCTTCTATGGTATATACCGTTGAAATCGGACCTGAGAGTTCTAATACTTTCCCCATATCGTGCAATATAACCCCTGCATAGAGCAAGTCTTTATCAAGACTCGGATAAAGGCTGGCAATTGATTTAGCCAAATCAAGCATACTAACTACATGAAAGGCAAGTCCTGATACAAACTCATGATGATTTTTTGTTGCGGCAGGAAACTCTAAAAAAGCCTTCTGATGCTTTTTAATTAAATGGCGTGTTATTCTTTGGATATTGGGATTTTTCATATCAAAAATGTACTGTGTGAGTTTGCCAGCCATTTCTTCTTGGCTTATTGGGGCTGTCTCCAAAAAGTCATCCAACTTTACGCCGTCAGATGGACCTGTTCGTCGGATTTGACGAATTTTCAATTGACTTTTCCCCCGATAATTTTGTAGTTCTCCCATTATTTTTACAATACTTTGTGGTGCATAACTCTTTCCATCCTCTTCATTGACGTCCCAAAGCTTCGCTTCAATTTCCCCGCTTTTATCCTGAAGAATCAGTGTTAAAAAAGGTTTGCCGTTGCTTGCAATCCCTTTTGTTGTATTTTTTATTAGTAGAAATAATTCTACTTGCTCTCCAATTTCATGCTTTAATATTCCTTTACCCATCTTTTTCACGTCCTTCCTACTAGTAAGAGTATAACATATCCTAATATTACTCTATGAAATTATCTGAACAGCACCTTTTTCTAAAAAAAGAACATTTTCCCTTTGAAAATAGGTCAGCAAATGCTTATGGCAAGTAAAAAATAATAGTTGATTTCTTTTCATCCCTTTAAGAAGTTCTAACACCTTTTCCGTTCTTTTCGCATCGAAATTAACAAAACTATCATCGATAATAATTGGAAACTGATATTTTTCATATACTGTGACGGCAAAGGCAAGCCGAATGGCAACGTATAATTGTTCGGTTGTTGCTTGACTTAGTTCATTTGCTTCAAATATGGTATGATCCTTTCGCTCAACTAAGAAGCCTGAACCAGAACTTTGTAAATGGATTCTTTGGTAGTTTCCATCTGTGAGAAACAACAGATATTCTTCCGCTTTTGAAATCATTCTTGGTAAATGTATGTTCTTATACTTTTCAATCGTATTGGAGAGGATCTGTTGCGCTACACAGTAGACTGACCACTCTTTTGCTGCCTCTTCTAATTCAAATTTTTTCTGCTTATAGTGATGGAGGATATCTGAATACACACCGCCTTCTTCTAATATTTGTATCTCGTATTTAATGGAAGCCTGCTCTTCTTGAAGTTCCTTTAGTTTAGCTTCCCAATTATGAACCTGCTGATTACATTCAGCCACTAATTCTGTGCTTTGACGCATTTGGAGAAAAGTTTCTCTCTCTACATCTGAGAGTATTGAGTATTGGAGTTGACTCTGCAGTGATTTGAGTTTTTCTAACAGTTGACCATGTTTTTCTGCTTTTGCACCAAGTTCGTAAAATTGTTGCTCTGTATCTACTTTTGCTGATGAGATAAGGTTATTAAATTCTGTTTGGAGATGATTAACTGCCTGTACTTTTTGCCTTAAATCGGCTTCGAAGTCGCTAAGTTTCACATTTCTCTCTTGACTCATGATTTGCTTAGCATGCTCTTCCTTTAATTTATTGCGAAGCAAATAGGCTCCGTTATACAGGTCCAGCCCCTTATCATTTAGATAGAGATTTGAAAAATGGTTCAAACCATTTTCTATTTTTTCCTGTTGCTGCTCTATTTGTTGAAGTCTTAAATGATATTGTTTTTTCTCTCTACTAATCACCTTAAACTGTTCAATTAGTTTGTAAGCTTCTAGTAAAAAGGCCTCCGCAATATACTCAGGTATTCTTAGTGAACGACTAATGGAAGCAAGCTTTTCATTTGTTTGGGCTGACTCCAACTCCCATTGTTCAAATTTGGCAATGATCTTTTCATATTGAGAATGTTGATGTTTCAACTTGATTTTTACGATCTGAAGCTCTGCTCTCCTCTGATTATCCAAGGCTAATTGCTCTTCTAGCTTTGAGATTTCAATATATTGGGCTGATTGCAGTTTTCGCTCTAACTGTTCTTTCTTTTCTATTAACTCATTTAATGTTTGATTTAGCTCTGCCCCTTTCGGCAGGTTCTTCTTTTTTGTCATCAGGATGAGTAGTAATATACAACCGAGAATCCCGATCGTAAATAAAAACCACTGCTTTGTAGCCACCCCATAAACTGTTATGGCAATTAAAATAACCTCAAAAAGTACATACTGAAGATTCTTTTGCTTCCCTTCTCTTTCAGCTTCGGCTTTATCACGTTCATTAAACTGTTGATAAAAGTCTATTTTGTCACCTAAGTTTCTTATTTCCTTTTCTATGCTCTCTTTATCATTTCTCGACTTTACCTTCTCTTCTAGTGCCAGCCGTTCCTGTTTTGTAAGAACCTGTCTCTCTAAAGACCGGACCTCTTTTTCGATTTCCTCTAATCTGCCTTTTTCTTCCTGATACTGATTTTCTAACTCTTCCTTCACTTCTTTTAGCTTTTGGATTTTCTGTGATACCACTTCAACTTGGTTTTTCATATAAATATTTGTATTTAGAGCTAAGATCTCTTCTTCATCAATATGTAAATGAAGTTTTTCCCTAGTAATCGACAACTCTTCTTCAAAGGCTATAAGTTTTGTTTCATATTGAAGTCTTTCCTGCTTTAATTGGTCGTAGAGAGGAACTTGATCTAGTAAAGCTAAGATAGCAGGCTCCTGTTTAAGAAACGATTGATTGGGTTGACTCCTCTCCGCTTCCTCTCTCAAATTTTCAATTCTTTCGGAAATACTATTAATCTCAGCCTTATAGGGGTGGATGAGTTCATTTATCTTTTCGATTCTCTCAATCCCACGTACAGGGAATTCAACATCTCCTAATTCATTCAGCTCTTTCTTTGTCAGCCTTTCATCTTTGACAATGGATTCGATTCTTTTCCATTCGTTAAGTTTTTCTATTTTCTCTTTAATTTCCTGCAACGATTGGTTTACTGCCTTCATTTCCTTTTCGAGCATTTCTTTCTTTTCTACTAAGTTTGTATAATTTCTATTTTTGGATTCTGCTGCTTTCAATTCTTTATTTATTTCATGTAGTGCCTGTAACCTTTCATTCAATAAGGGTTTCTTCCCTGATGGCTTAAATCGTGCATCGAGCTCCTTCTGCAGAACAGTTTCTGTTTTTGATAACCTTTCTGTCCCTAATGTCCCCGCGGAAAACAAGAATTTACCAATCTCTTCACTTTTCATCTGATGAATATTTTGTAACCCCTGCAAATTAAATGAAAAAATAGATTGAAATAGGCTTTTATCAAAGTTTGCTATTAATTCCTTAAGAAGTTCTTCACCGCCCATCCTGCCATTGTCCATATAGACCTTTACATCACCTGCAGCCTTTCCCTTTACGCGTTCGATTACAGCACCGCCATGCTTTTCATGGAAAATTCGGATTTTACCACCATATTTAGTACTGTATTTTGGCTCGTAACGGAGTTCGGTTGTTTGCTGTTTTGTAGGGAAGCCAAAAATAATTGCATGGATAAAGGCCATAATTGTGGACTTCCCAGCTTCATTTTCTCCATAGAAAACTTGAAAATCATGAAGGTCGGTAATTTCTACATTCTCTAATTGGCCAAACCCATAGATATGCATTTCGAGAATTTTCAACTATCCTCATTCCTTTCTCTATGATTGATAGAGTAACTCGAGCAGCAATTTCTCTGCTTTATTGATTAGCTCTTTTTGATCGGCAGTTGATAACTGACTGATATACTTTCTCCCTAATTGATGCTCCAATAAGGGTGCTAAGGCTTGATCTATATCCGTGTAGTTTTCAATTGTTTCAAACAGTTCAGCATAAAAGTTTGCGTCTCTTTTCAACTGTTCCTTATCTATTTGCTGCCCTTCTATAACAGTTAAGTCAACAATCCATACAAAGGAGTCCTCTTCTTTTTCATTCTCTAATAGGAGTTCTAACAGCTCACCATTCAAGCTTCTTTGTTCACGCTCATCTGCTAGTACAATATTTTTCAAGGAAAGTGATAATAACGTTCCTTTTTGTTCCCTCCGAAAACTATTGATGGTTGTTTGGCATAATTGTAATACATCAAGGAAGTTTTCAGCTGC
Organism: Neobacillus sp. KR4-4; assembly: GCF_042136325.1. Taxonomy (NCBI): domain Bacteria; kingdom Bacillati; phylum Bacillota; class Bacilli; order Caryophanales; family Bacillaceae; genus Neobacillus; species Neobacillus sp. KR4-4. The sequence goes on along the minus strand of NZ_JBHHJU010000013.1, from coordinate 16,450 downwards.
AGAAGCATCTACTACTGTTTCTTCCCAAATAATATCGGCCGTTTCTATAAAATTTATCTTCTTATCAAGATCAGTCAATGTTACATGATAAATACCTTTCATACCTGTTTCTTTCTTATTCCTGCCTTGAATATTACCTGGATAAATAATCGGCGGAGATTCTGATAGGACAGCACGTTTATGAATATGACCTAAAGCCCAGTAATCAAATTCTTTCTTATGTAAATCACTAACTGAGAAAGGCGCATAGTTATCATGTTCAGCCCCTCCGCTTTCATTTCCATGAAGTATCCCAATATGAAAATCGGCGCCATCTTTCTTCCGATAATCATCTATTTTTCTATCATAGACATGCCTTGTTGGATAACTGAAACCATACAGATGGACGATCGCACCATTCTTTGTCTGTAAAACTTTTGATTCAACCTCACTATTAAACACATGAACATTTGCGGGCATATTAAGATGTACCCATGATCCATTTAAATGGTCGTGATTGCCGTGGATGACATAAACTTGAATCCCGTTTTCTGCCAACTTAAGCATCTCTGTCCGAAACCGAGACTGTGCCCGAAGGCTGCGATCTTCACCGTCGAATAAATCGCCTGCTAGAATCACAAAGTCGACCTGATGAAGAATTGCAGCCTCCGTAACCTTTTTTAAAGCCGCAAAGGTGCTCTCTTTAACTCGGGTAAAGATGTCTTGTGGCAAGTACTTTAATCCGACCATCGGGCTGTCCAAGTGCAGGTCCGCTGCATGAATGAATGATATTCTTTTCATAAGACATTCCTTTCCACTTCTTTTCTTCATTGTAGCACCGCAGAAATACGAATGCACGTTCTTGTCAGTTATTTATTGAAAAAAAAAGCATTTACCGCTTGGTAAATACTAAGATTGTCGAGGAGGGGGTATAGTTAATTGATTGTTTCTGCTAATGGACCTGTTGATTTCCGTTCCGGGCACTCGCTTTCCGCGGGGAGGTCCTGGAGCCTCCTCGGCGCTTTGGCGCCTGCGGGGTCTCCGTGACCTCTCTATCCCGCAGGAGTCGGTGCCCTCCACTCCAATCAACAGGGGGCAAATCAACAGACAAATATAAAAACGATAAAAAAAGGGGTGCCCCTAAAAATTATACTTTTGGGACACCGTCTTTTCCTGCCTTATTCGTTCTTTGTCAGCTGTAATGCTTTTTTTATATCTTTAAAGGAATTGGATTGTCCATACATTAAAACACCACCCCGATATACTCGAGCGCCAAATATAGCTAAGAAAACAATCGTTGCGACTAAGATAGCAATTCCTGCAATTGCTTCCCAGACTGGAATGGTCAACATTCCTACCCGCAGAAACATAATCATTGGTGTAAAGAACGGGATGAAAGAGGTCACCGTTATGAACGGAGCATCCGGCTTTCCTAAGCCAAACATAGCAATCATAAACCCAGCGACAACAAGCATAGTCATTGGTGTAATCATTTGTTGAACATCTTCAATTCTGCTGACAAGTGAGCCGAGAAATGCGGCAAGTGTGGCATAAAGAAAATAGCCAAGAATAAAGAAAACAACCGCGTAAATAATCGTTCCCAAAGGGATATTATCAAAACCATAAACACCGAAAAATCCTTCTTTTAAGGTTTCCATATTTTGTTTTAGAGAGAAATAACCTACGGACAGAAATACAGCGAGCTGTGTCAGACTTAATAAACCGATTCCAATTATTTTTGCAAACATCTGTTTAATTGGAGAAACACTTGAAATTAAAATTTCCATCACTCTAGACGACTTTTCTGTTGCTACTTCCATCGCAATCATATTAGCGTACATTATTACTGAAAAATAGATGATAAAGAGCAAGACATAAACCAGACCGCGTGCCTGATTCAGTTCCTCTTCCGTTTTTGCATTCTTCTCAAGAGCAATTTTCTTAAAAGACACTGGTTCATAGAGCTTTTCGAGCTGAACAGGAGTCAATTGAATTTGTGAAGCCGCCAGCATGGTTTTTACTTGCTGAAGACTCGTTTGAAGATCAGTAAACAGGGATGAATCAGCAATACTCTTGGCCTTATAAGTAGCTATCGGAAGTCTTTCATCATTTAAACCAAGAAGAACAATTCCTTGGTAAGTTCCTTTTTCAACTGCTTTTTCTGCCTCTGCTTCACTGCCCTGGAAAATTGTCAAGTTAATATCTTTATTAATTGCCCTAACTTGTTTATTGAATGGATCAAAAAGTTGACCTGTTTCATCAAGCACAGCCACATTTTCTTTCCCATCATTTTTATCGAAGATAGCAATGATATTAGTTAGGTTGGTTAAGACCAAGACAATAACGATTGTTAAAAGGGTTGTGATGATGAAGGATTTTGTTTTTATTTTATTAATATAGGTGTGGAACAAAATAATCCAAAAACTATTCATATGAATCACCTACTTTTTCTATAAAAATATCATTTAATGATGGTTCTTCCAGGGCAAACTTCCGGATAAACCCTTGGCTGACAATTTCCTTAAGTATTTTTTCAGCTATGTACTCTCCTTCAATTTGCAGGTGAATTCCTTCCATAGTTGGTTTTGACCTTACGACTCCAGGATAATTTTTCAAGAAATCTAATGGAAAATCGGCATGGATCACAAGGTTCTTTTTCCCAAAGGAACGCTTGATTTCTTTTAATGAACCATGGACGACTGGGCTTCCTTTGTGCAAGATACAAAGATGTTCACACATTTCCTCGACATGTTCCATTCTATGGCTTGAGAAAACGATAGTCGCCCCATCCTCTTTCAGAGATAGCACAGCCTCCTTTAGCATTTCCACATTTACTGGGTCAAGACCGCTAAATGGCTCATCCAATATTAGTAATTTAGGTTTATGTACGACGGCAGCAATGAATTGTATTTTCTGTTGATTACCTTTGGAAAGCTCCTCAACTTTTTTATTTTCATATTCAGGAATTTTGAATCGTTCAAGCCATGATTTTAATTCCGAAAGTGCCTGAGATTTTTGCATTCCTCTTAATCTGGCTAAATAGACGATTTGGTCACGAACCTTTAATTTCGGATACAAACCTCTTTCTTCAGGAAGATAGCCAACCAAATGACTGGTGGAATAGTCAATCGGTTTCCCGTCCCAAGTAATCTTACCACCGCTAGTGTCCAGTAATCCTAAGATCATTCGGAAGGTCGTTGTTTTCCCTGCACCATTAGCCCCTAAAAAGCCAAACATTTCTTTTTCAGGAATCACTAAAGACAAGTCATTCACAGCTGTAAAATTCCCGAATCGTTTCCTGACATGTTCAAGTTTCAGAACCATTTCACACACTCCTCTCCCTCTTACATACGAATTTAACAAATTTTGGTTTCATTTATTTTTTGCGCAATTTTAGTAATTATGTGAAAATAGATTAATAACATGATTCTTTTAAGGGGTTGTTGATATGAAAACGTATAAATTAACTGCTTTTGAAAGCAATGGGGAAAAAATTTTAGATGAATCCTTCCAGGCTGAACATGATGATGAGGCAAAAGAATTAGGCCAAAAATTGTTAGCAGAAAAAAACTTATTAGAACGTACACATCGATGCTCCTCACCAAGCGGTAAGCTATTACTCTTTCATTCTTAATAATGAAAGCGCTATAAACAGGAAAAGGATATCAAAAAAAAGCAAAGAAGCCGCGGGCTTCTTTGTTTATTTACCAATAAATCTGGGTGGTCTTTTTTCGATAAATGCCCTTATTCCTTCTTGGTGATCAATGGTTTCTCGCATTTTTTGCTGTGAATGTTTTTCTAATTCTAAGATTTTTAATAAGTAAGGACGATTCATATCAGCTAAAATCTTTTTCGTTTTAATCATCGCCTGAACGGGTCTCCGTAACCAATCTGAAATTCTAGCATCTAATGTCTCCTGAAGATTGACTGCCGCTACTTCTTCAATTAATCCTAACTTTAACGCTTCATCAGCATCCATCATTTTCCCGTCCCAGATTAGTTGTTTCGCTTTCGTCTCTCCTAACTTTTTCTCTAAGAAGAAATGAGCACCGCCATCTGGAATCAGACCAATCCCTATAAAATTCATTGCTAGCTTACTATTTTTATCAGCAATAATATGGTCAGTTGCTAGCGCAAGGCTAAACCCCAAGCCGGCAGCTGGACCTGTAACAGCACTTATAGTAAGTTTAGGCATGCTATAAAGAGTAACAATTAGTTCACTAATACTGTCCATTACAGGATAGAAATCACTTTCGCTCGAGTTTGAAAACATGGTTTTAATATCGCCCCCTGCTGAAAAGCCTCTTCCTTTTCCCGTTAGAACGACAATATCAATTTCATCCGACTCGCTAATTTCCTTCAGTTTACATACTAACCCCCTAATCATTTCTGTATCCATGGCATTTAATGACTCAGGTCTGTTCATTTCTATTGTCGCCATACGCCCTGTAACTTTTACATTCACCTTATTTGTTATAAAGTTTAACGACACGAGAAAACCCTCCCTCCAATTCAATCAATTCCATTATAAATGGAATTGAGGACATAAATATAGGTAAGTTTTTTAAAAATAGTGAATTTTCTATCCCATTAATTCAAAAAAAGACATCAACGGCCATTCACCGTTGATATCTTTTTTGGGCTATTTTTTAATAATATTCATCCTTCTTAAAAACTCAATTGGCTGTTGTTTTCTAAAGTGTTCTTTTACCATATAGGCAACACCTTGTTCGTTCTGTGACCGTGTCACCCAATCTGATGCTTTCTTCACTTCAAAATCCGCATTCCACATCGATACACCAAGGCCTGCAGCTTCAAGCAATGGAATATCATCAATCCCATCTCCAATATAGACGATTTCTTTTCTTTGAATCCCTAATTGGCTTGCAAGGTATGATAAACCCGATAATTTTGAAACACCGGTTGGGACAATATCCAAACGTAAAGCATCTAGTTGAATTAATTCAATCTCAGTATACATTTTTTGAAGTGCTTTTTTCGCATCCTGAAGGTCACTTTCTTCTTCAAAATAAACTTCTATCTTCGGAGGGCTCACTGGCTGGTCATGTAGATACTCTGTTAGTGACGACACGAATTGCTGCGAATAAAAAACAGGATCCCCTGAGGTAAAAACAGTTTTTGCCAACAAATTATTATTCAATTTTAATTTATTCGCTAATGAAAATTGTTCGTGGACAAGACGAATTTGACACGGCAGCGCCTCTAAAAAGCTGACTGTATCATAGGTAATTTGTTCACCAATCCTTTTCACATAGATTGGTTTGTCCTCAGAACTTGCAATAAATGCACCTTGATGGGTAATGAGAGGTGATTTTATTTTTAATGCTTTGGCTACTTTTCTTGTGGAAGGAAAGCTCCGCGATGTGACAAGCGTGACATAAATACCCTTTTGCTGAACATAATCAATAGCCTCTTTTGTGGATTTATGGATTTTTCCATTTGTTTGAAGAAGTGTGCCATCAATATTTAAAGCAAGCAAGCGATAAATCATTCCGTTGCCCCCTGTTCTTGGTGAAATAGCCTTTATAACACTTTTATGATTTTTTAGGCATTTGTAGAACAGAGCTAAAAAAGAAAAAGCCTTCGGTTAATACCGTAGGCTCGTATTTCAATTTACATTTTTCCGTATAGGTCTTCAAGAGGCTTCATAATTACTTTGTTTAACTCGCCAATAACCATGCTCATCCGTTGTTCTGCTTGCATTAACCTAGCAATTTTTTCATTTTGCTGTACTAGTCCTACAGTTGATTGTGCTTGCGCAATTTCTTGTTCAGAGATATTCTGCCCCATCATCTGTTTCTGTTGCAAGTCTAATTGGATTTTGCGAAACTGATCAAACATTTGTTTTGCAGCTGGGTCTGCGTTCACTTCTTTATAAGCTTGCTGTAGTTGTGTGTATTCATCACTTTGACGAATAGCTGTTTCTAACGCATAGGCGGAATCATATAGATTAACTGCCATTGGTATCCACTCCTTTTTATTCACGCTTTTCAATCCGAATCAACTATAACAAACTATTCACCAAAATGCGAGAATGTTAAAATCACCATCTCGAATAGTGTTACATACATTACTATATCAACTAATGCCCATAAGGAAAAAATGGTTCCAATATAGATAGAAATCGGGGAATGTCTATGCCTTTTCCATTAACTCAGGTTACCATAAAAGCAAGAACACCTAAAAATAAGAATGACAGCATAGTAAAAATATCCACCCACTTGTTTACTAGTTTGGGATTAAATAAGAAACTTCAATTAAATATTAAGTTAGGGAAAAAGTCGATCCAAACTGCAATCCAACCAGTAGACCTGGACCCTAAAAATTTGATCCTTATTCCTGAAAATATTCTCAAGAATTTTTGCCTGCCCACCCAGAGTTATAAATTTCAAGCCATCTATCGGGATGAACTTCTAACACTCGAACTCGGACCTGTGATTGGACTAGTAACAGATTTCCCCTCCACTAAACAAGAAGAACCACATTTTCGTACTATTCATGCTTTTTGCGAGGAACTACATCATGGAATTACTGAAATAGGCGGCTTTTTTTATGTTTTTTCATATGAGGAATTTTTAAATCAAGGTTATTATCTTATCAATGGAAAATGGAGATCGTTTGAGCATCCAATACCGGATGTGATTTACAATCGTATCCATTCCCGTAAACTTGAACAATCTGTCCCATTTAAACAATTTCGTAAAAGACTTGAAACCATGATGATTCCTTTGTTTAATGAACGTTTCCTATCAAAATGGGAAGTATATAATCAAATATTTCAAGAAAAACACCTCCTGCACTTCTTACCTAAAACAAAAATTTACACAAAAGAGCATCTGTATGAACTTACCGACGAATGTGAAACAGTTTTTATAAAGCCGGTTCATGGCAGCCAAGGAAGAAATATTATCAAGTTAAAAAAAGAAGATAATAACCGCTGCACTTTACAAACCTCGATTGCAACACTTAACGACAACTCTAGCCATCAATACTCCTTAGACGAAATACACAACCTAATCAAGCCTATTCTCCATAATCGTTTTTATATTATTCAACAAGGTATTGAATTATTGGCGTATGACTCATGTTCCATGGACTTTCGGGTACTATGTCACAAAAATCTGAACAACCATTGGCAAGTTACCTCAATTGTGGCAAGGATAGCTGCAAAAGATGAGTTCGTTTCAAATATTGCCAGAGGTGGAAAGATGCTTAGACCCTTAGAGGTTCTGCGAACTTGTCTTGGACCCAAGAACGCTTTAGAGGTGCTTACACATATGAAAGAATTAGCAGTGGAAACAGCGTCGACTATTAGTAACTCACAAACAGGAATAACAGGTGAACTTGGCATCGATATTGGCATAGACCAAAACGGAAAGCCGTGGATTATTGAGGTAAACTCTAAACCCTCGAAAAACTTTGAAGATGGATTAGGAAAAATTAGACCATCTGCGAAAGCACTTATTCAATTTTGTACACTGCTTGCATTCGATACGACTTTTATAAAGGAGGACTCGTGATTTGATTGCCTTTGGAATAATGACCATACGTTTTGACAGTGAGCAGTCCTATATCAACGACATAGCAAACCTTGCAGAACCCTGTGGGATAGAATGCTATCGCTTCTCCCCCGCCAATATAAATCCACTTACATTAAAAGTAAAAGGAAAAAAATTCATTTCACAAACAAAATCCTGGGTAGATAAGGAGTTTCCTATTCCAACTATTATCTATGATCGTTGTTTTTACGGGGATGATGACTACTCCAAGCAGTGCATTCCGATTGTATCTTGGCTCAAGAACAGACCAGATATAACCTTTTTAGGATATGGACTTCCTAATAAACTGGAACTCTATGAGGTATTAAAAAGTACAGTTTTATCAGCTTATTTGCCCCCAACTCAGGCAGTTTCTAGTACTAACATCGTGTTAAATGAATTAATATCCAAGAAAAGAATAATTTTAAAGCCAATTAATGGCTCTCAAGGAAATGGTATTTACTATTTGAAAAAAAACAACAAATCCTTTCATGTTAAAACAGAAAAAAACAAGAATATTATCTCAAGAATATTCCCAAATGAAACCAAACTTAATAAATGGCTGCAACCACTAATTAACAAACGTCCCTACCTAATGCAGCCGTATTTAGAATTATCAAATGATGACCTGAAGCCATTTGACATTAGGATCCTCTTACAGAAAGGGATCGAGGGAAAATGGGGAGAAATGGGCAGAGGGGTTCGAGTCGGAAGTACCGGGGGAATCCTTTCCAATTTAAGTGCTGGTGGTTCAATTGTTCCTTATTTGGATTGGGCAGCCTCTTTTTTACCTGCAAAAAAGGAATACATCCATCAGGAATTAGAGTACATTCTTTCTAATCTTCCACCTATACTTGAAAATGCTTTTTTACCATTATTTGAAATCGGCATCGATATCGGAATTGCAAAAGATGAATCTATTTGGATTCTGGATATCAATTCGAAGCCCGGTAGAAAGGTCATCCTTCATACACAACCAAACGTAAAGGAGACATTAACCCTTGCCCCTTTGCTTTATGGGAAGCAGATAAGTCAAATGGATTTAAAAGAAAGGAAGAGCTATTATGAGAAAACATTATCTCATTGAAATTGCTCAAAATGATCAATTAGTAGTTTTCTGTCCTCCTGCAATACTAAGAGAAAAAGAGTTATCACGAATTGCCTTTGGTTCAAGATCAATAGAAGTTGATTTTATCCCACATCCTGATCAAGATGATCGGATTTCAATCAGCCGGGAAATTCAAAAAGCACTTCAATTTCCAAGTTTCAACATTCCACTTCATGTTTTCTTATCTAACCAAAGTCTAATTATCGGTCCACTTATAGGTATTTTTACAGCAGGATTTACTTCCCTGCCATTTGAACCGATTGGCGATCGAACCCAGTTTTTCTCAAAACTACTATCGGTTAATAAAATGGTGGGCGCCTTACCATTTGTGTTTGGAGAACAGCATATTAATTGGGATCTTGGATGCATTGAAGGTTATTTTTATCATAATAACGGTTGGGAAACGGTTGATATTCCCTTTCCGAATGTTATTTATGATCGACTTCCAAATCGAAGAAGTGAAAATAACCCAAGATTAATAAAAGTGAAAGAGCGATTGCAAAAAGAGTACCTTATCCCTTGGTATAATCCTGGATTTTTCAACAAACTCGAAATTCATGAAAGACTTATTCAAGATGAAACCGTGTCTAATCTCCTTCCAGATACATTACCATTTACATCCTTCTCATCTATCGAAACGATGCTTTCAACCTATGGTCATGTTTTTATTAAACCTAAGAATGGCAGTCTCGGCTTAGGGGTTCACCAAATTATTTACGACAAACACACCGATGATTATTATTGTCGATACCAAGATAAAAGCAATGTAAACCGTCTGAGAAAATTCTCGAGTTTAGAAAGCTTGATGGGAAACGTATTTGCAAATCAATCTCTTGAAAAAATGCTAGTACAACAAGGGATTAATTTAATCCGCACCGAATCCCGCTCTATTGATTTTAGAGTCCACACCAATAAAGATGATATGGGAAATTGGCATGTATCTGCGATTGCAGCGAAGATAGCAGGACCTGGCAGCGTAACCACCCATTCAAGAAGCGGTGGAGATATTAAGACAATGGAAGAGATTTTTTCCAACGAGGAAAGTTCACTATATACAAAGAAACTTTCCAACGCCGCATTGCTTTTAAGCGGCTCAATCGATCGGCATGTAGAAGGAATAATTGGTGAGATTGGATTTGATTTAGGTATCGATCGAAATGGAGAAGTTTGGCTCTTCGAAGCAAATTCCAAGCCTGGAAGAACCATCTTTACTCATCCTGAATTAGAGGAATTTGATTTGCTAACACGAAAATTATCAATGGCATTTGCCGTCTTTCTTACCGAACAATCCTTACTACATCCAGTGGAGTTAATCCAATGAGGACCAATTATCCAGGCCCTCTGGTTGGAATTATGACATCAAGAAAAGCGGATGGTTCTATCGCCGGTAATGGCCCGCTTTTTATTGCATTACAAAAAAAGCTTATTTCACACAAAGGAATAAGCTTTGTTTTTATACCAGAGGATGCAGGTATAAACCATATAACAGGCTATACCTTTTTACCTGAACAAAATCACTGGATAAAAGAAAAATTTCGCTACCCCGACATTGTATATAACCGGATCCCCTTCCGAAAGGCAGAACAAAACGAAGAATGTCAACAATTTTTTTCTATTTTAAAGGAGAAGAATATCCCATATTTCAATCCATGTTTTATTGATAAATTTGAGCTCTATGAGGTGTTTAAAAAACATCCATCCCTGAAAACGTTCCTGCCAGAAACCATCCCTATCCGCGGAAAAATGGACTTATTCATATTTCAAAAGAAGCATAAGAGCATTTATTTAAAACCTTCCCAATCCTCCAAAGGAAAAGGAATTTTCCGCTTAAAGCTAACTAGTGCTACTGGACTTCAATTAGACGGGATACACCAGCATGAACTTTTTAAATCCTTTGATCATTTTTGGGATAAACACGGTGTGGCATTGTTGGCAAAAAATTACTTAGCACAAGAGGAAATAAAATCAGCCAAGTACAAGGGGAATCGCTTCGATTTTCGTATCCTCGCCCACGGAGCAGACAGTGGTTACACTGTAACAGGAGTTGGAATTCGGCAATCACAGACACAGGATATTACAACCCATATTCCAGCCGGAGGCAGACTCCTGCCCTATGAAAATTTACAAACTAAGGAGCATGATCGTTTTATTGAAGCAATTGTTCCTGAAATCGGAACGGCACTGTCCGATCGATTTGGCTATTTCGGAGAGTTTTCAATTGATGCGGGAGTAAGTATGACTGGCCAGTACTATATTTACGAGGTAAATTCCAAACCAATGAGATTTGATGAAGAGGAAATTGAGGAAAAGAAAATCGAACAACTTTGCCGCATTTTCCTCCAACTCTCCAATTATAAAAACTGACAGAAAATTCATATTTAAATATTCTCCCAAACCAGTTAAGCTATAGGTAAGAATATTAAAGGGAGGATTTCGCGATGATCTTGCACTTTCAATTAAAACCATTATTTGAAAACAAAAATATACCCGGCTGGAATTTTTCCTTTTATCATAAAAAGCAGCGGGTGACGGGAATTTATCACCAAACAGGGAAAATAGAATGGACTACAAATGTGCCTGAACAGGATGAGATTGAGGCATTATCAAGCCAAATCCATGAACTAATGCTTTACCATGTATATGAATAATCGATATTTTGAATGACCATCGTGCATGAAAACTTGTCTTTTCCGCAAAACTAAATATAGTTTTGGGAAAGGAATGATAAGGATGGACAAAGGAAAAAGCATGGGTACGGATGCAGGATCTGCATATGAGGGCAGAGATAAAGTGTTTATGGATGTTGACCGAATGATTAACGAAGGAATGTCCGGCGGGTCAGTGCATTCCCGCCAGGAGTCAACTAATATCGAAGAAGCCCGTGACCTTCAAGAAGAACAACCGCCCTATGAATGCGATTGATACCAACAACCATAATAAAGGCTAGCCGAATTAACCTTGGCTAGCCTTTATTATTTATTAGGTTAAGTAACTACTGATATAATGTTAGATGTCACTAAAAAACTTTAAAATGGGGAAATCAAAAATGCTAAGAAAATTATTGTCTATTTATGAAAATTCCATTTTGTTTCCCGATCAACCAATTACTCATTCAGAACAGTTGTATGTATTTTTCAGCGAGATGGAAAAAGAATGGATTGGCATTCCAAAATCTGAGGTAACTGAAAAGGAATTAACCCTCCTTCAGACGATTTATCAATTAGTTGAGAATCCATCAAGTGTCCAAAGTTCTGTTACCCAAGGATGGGATGCGTATTTATTAGAGGATGGTCCTCCCCCTTCTTATCATGCTGAGACAAACCTTAGGTTCATTCAATTTCAGATTAACGGAGATGATACGAATCAATTTGAGATTGAGTCCGCATTAAAGGGATTCTTTACTGAAGGAGTTATAATCATCTGGGAGAACAAAAGACGAGGAATTATTATTGAAGAGGCCACAATAGTCTCACTTACGGAAGAAGAATTGATTTCTATGTCAGAAACTTTAGAAAGTGACTTTTATGTCAAAATCGCTTTTTTTGTTGGAAAGTTTAATTCTTTTCACGACCAACTTCGGTCAAAGTTCCTGCTTGAGAAAGAATTTTTTTCCTTTGGCCTGATCAATCTTGTCTCCCTTATGAATATTTTTACATATGAACGGGTTCTTCCTGCATATGTGGCATATCACTTGCCGATGGATTTGAAACCAAAGATCCATCAAGGAATATTCGAAGTTTTTAATGATGAGCCTGAGATGTATTCGACCATTAAAGTTTTTCTTGAAAATAATTTAAATGCCAGTTTAACGGCAAAAAAGTTATACATCCACCGAAATACACTCCAGTATCGAATTGATAAATTTATTGATAAGTCTGGAATCCAATTAAAGGATTTTTACGGGGCCTTTACAGTCTTTTTAGCTTGTCTTCTATTTGAACAAAGTCAAAAAAGGTAACAAAGTGCCCAAAAAAGCGTTTTCATTCTTTGTGCAGTCTGTCCATACCTATTTTCTTCTGCTGCTTGTAAACTATTACTAACAAGATAAAGGGAGGAATTACAATGGCTGAGTTAAAATTAGATCATATTTATAAAATTTATGATAATAAAGTAACAGCTGTACAAGACTTCAATTTACATATTGAAGATAAGGAATTTATCGTGTTTGTTGGACCATCAGGGTGCGGGAAATCTACTACACTTCGAATGATTGCTGGTCTTGAAGATATTTCTAAAGGTGATTTCTACATTGATGGTAAAAGAGTAAACGATGTAGCTCCAAAAGATCGTGATATCGCGATGGTTTTCCAAAACTATGCCCTTTATCCACATATGACTGTTTATGATAACATGGCGTTTGGCTTAAAACTTCGCAAATTTCCAAAAGATGAAATTGATCGCCGTGTAAAAGACGCAGCAAAAATTCTTGGTTTAGAAGCTTACTTAACTCGTAAACCTAAGGCACTTTCAGGTGGACAACGCCAGCGTGTAGCATTAGGCCGTGCGATTGTACGTGATGCAAAAGTATTCTTAATGGATGAACCATTATCAAACCTTGATGCAAAGCTTCGTGTTCAAATGCGTGCAGAAATTGCTAAACTTCACCGCCGCTTAGATACTACTACAATCTATGTAACACATGACCAGACTGAAGCGATGACAATGGCAACACGTCTTGTCGTTATGAAAGATGGAATCATTCAGCAAGTTGGTTCACCTAAAGAAGTTTATGAAAAGCCAGAAAATGTTTTTGTTGGCGGCTTTATCGGATCCCCTGCGATGAATTTCTTTACCGGAAAACTAGAGGATGGAAAATTCGTCATTGGAAATTCTTCGCTTGCTGTTCCAGAAGGAAAAATGAAATATCTGCGCGAGCAAGGATATGTTGGAAAATCAATCATCCTAGGTACACGACCAGAAGATATTCATGATGAGCCAGTTTTCATTGATGCATCGGCTGGATCAAAAATTAAAGCTCAAGTAGATGTTGCCGAGTTAACTGGGGCAGAATTAATGATCTATTCCAGCATTGGCGGCCAAGATTTCGTAGCCCGCGTTGACTCTCGTGGAGATATTCATCCTGGCGATTCATTAGAACTAGCATTTGATATGAATAAGGCACATTTCTTTGATGAAGAAACAGAATCAAGAATCCGCCCGTAATATATAAAGTGGAAGCCCCGCTGGGCGCTTCATCTGGATTCAGAGAATATGGACAAGTAAGCCTCGCTTGGTAGCGAGGCTTATTCTTTTATAAAAAATACTTCCTCTAGATGACAAGCAGGACATCGATACACATGGGGGCACTTATGACCTGAATTTGTATCAGGATATCCATCTTCCATCTTCATTAGGTCTATCTCCATATATGGACTATAATCATCATAAAAATCCATTAGACGACCACTTTCCATCATAGGTTCACCGCAATTTGTACATAATAAATAGGCCTCACGAAAACCATTACATACTGGGCATTCAGACATTCCATTCACCCTTTTGTTTATTTGATAACCTTAGTTTGTGTTAACTTACATGCCCTATGTAACGGAATAAATTACCAATTAATTTCCCGAATAAGTCTTTCTGTTTTAATCATAATAAGTATTACAAAGCAAGCAACCATTCAACAACACGATGGATGAAACCAAGAAGGGTATTAGCCGGTGCAAGTCCGACTCATCCAGCCAAAACAAAAGTTTTATGAATGTATCTCCAATTTGTAGAAAGTTTATCAAAGTATTATTGATAACATGGGTTAGGCCTAGGCGGCGATGGTTTAATCTCCATTATGGTTCAACTCCATACTGACCCCAAATTTATTAAGAGGAGTGTTATTCAACTATGGCAAGTAACAACAACTCTAATCAACTTCTAGTACCAGGTGTCGAGCAAGCTCTTAGTCAAATGAAGTATGAAATTGCTTCAGAATTTGGTGTAAATCTTGGTGCAGACACTACTTCACGTGCCAACGGATCTGTTGGTGGAGAAATTACAAAACGTCTAGTAGCAATGGCTGAGTCTCAACTTGGCGGATTCCAACGCTAATATTTAGTAATCTGAGTAAATACAAATAAATATTATGGCTAAGCCCCTTCCACTTGGAAGGGGCTTTCAATTTTATATCATATTTTCTGGTTTAACCCATTGGGAAAACTGTTCTTCCGTAAGATGACCTAATTTTATTGCTGCTTCCTTTAAGGAACCATTTTCTTTGAAAGCTAATTTGGCAATTTCCGCTGCCTTTTCATAGCCAATATGAGGGTTTAATGCTGTAACAAGCATCAATGAGCGATTCAAATGTTCTTTAAGAATCTCTTCATTAGCCTGAAGACCTACAGCACAATTTTTATTAAAGGATCTTATACCATCTGAAAGAAGTCTAACCGATTGGATAAAATTATTAATAATAATTGGTTTAAAGACATTTAACTCGAAATTCCCTTGACTCGCTGCAAAAGCAATAGCGGCATCATTTCCAAAAACCTGACACGTTATCATTGTCAAGGCCTCACTTTGGGTTGGGTTGACCTTACCTGGCATAATGGAACTTCCGGGCTCATTCGCAGGAATGCTAAGTTCACCAATCCCACTGCGTGGTCCGCTTGCAAGCCAGCGGACATCATTAGCAATTTTCATTAAATCAGCAGCCAAAGCTTTAAGTGCACCATGTACATGCACAATCTCATCGTGACTGGTTAAAGCATGAAATTTATTTTCTGAGGACCGAAATGGATATCCTGTAAATATAGAAATTTGCTCAGCCACCATGTCACCAAATAATGGGGGTGCGTTGATTCCTGTTCCAACTGCCGTTCCTCCAATCGCCAAATCAAGCAGATATTGGCTTGCCTCTTTTATCATCTTTTCACATTTCTCTAGCATCCACCTCCACCCGCTAATCTCTTGTCCCAGTGTCAGTGGTGTTGCATCCTGTAAATGTGTTCTTCCGATTTTAATGATTTTAGAGAAATCCTTTTCCTTTTGGAGGAGTGTATGTTTAAGTTCTGATATTGCCGGAAGAAGTTCTTCTACGATTTTTTGATATGCAGCAATATGCATGGCTGTTGGGAAGGTATCGTTAGAGCTTTGCGACATATTGACATCATCATTTGGATGGATTTTTTCATGCCCAACACCTAGGTCCTTTAAATATTCATTTGCCCTGTTGGCTATCACTTCATTTACATTCATGTTGGATTGAGTCCCACTACCCGTCTGCCAGACCACTAATGGGAAATGTTCATCCATATCTCCTGCAAGAATAGAATCACATACTTTTTGAATCGCCTTCATTTTATTTTCACTTAGTTTTCCTAATTGGAAATTTACTTTGGCTGCTGCTTTTTTAATAAAAACCAAGCCATATATTAATTCCAACGGCATCTTTTCTGAGCCAATTTTAAAATTCTCCTTGCTCCGTTGTGTTTGCGCACCCCAATATTTCTCAAGAGGCACACGAACCTCACCGAGCGTATCCTTTTCAATTCGATAATTCTCCACTTATCAACACACCTCACAAATTCATATACTTCAATATATATACCCATTCCTATCTATTTTATTAAAGTAAGTAGGGCTGTAATCAAAAAACTGCAGACAATAGTCTGCAGTTCAGACTGTCGACAAATCCGAAGGATTTCGGGTTTTAAATTGACAGTCTTTTTTGTTTGGCTACATTAAACTAGTCTGTTGATTTCCGTTCCAGGCGGCTTCGCTTTCCGCGGGCGGTTCGGGGAGCCTCCTCGGCGCTTTCAGCGCCTGCGGGGTCTCCCCTGTCCCGTACTCCCGCAGGAGTCTTCGC